>JBBKWK010000062.1:0-5697 GCA_037968915.1 Pontixanthobacter sp. | reverse complement strand
CCAGCAAGCGGCTGATCGATAGCTTTGTTACGCTCGCAGAGTGATGTACACTCTAGCTGCGGCGGAACTCAAGTCGCGCTTACATCCAGAAAACCCGGGATAGGTCCATTCCATTCGCCAGGCTCAGTCGGAGGGCCGCTGTCGGAATGCCGTGTCTTGCGACGTTCCGGAGCCTTGTCGGTCACCTGTCTTGGCGCGCGTGTGGGCTTGGCCTCGACTGTCTCAGGCTGTGCAGGAGCGTTATCCTCAGCGGCGGGTTTTCGGCGGCTGCGCGTCTTCTTTTCTTGGACTGGTGCCGGTTCCTCACGCCGAGAATGTTGCTCGCGTGGGGCTTGCCCTTTGCGCGGCTCACGACTTTCTGAAGCTTCGCTTGCCTTTGCAGCCGGTTTGGACGGAGCATAAAGCGGAATTTCGCCGCCGGTCAGCTTCTCGACATTGGCAATCGCTTCCGCATCTGCCGAGGTCACAAAGGTAAATGCACGGCCCTTGGCCCCTGCCCGGCCGGTGCGGCCAACGCGGTGGACATAGTCATCGGGGTGCCACGGCGTGTCAAAATTGAACACATGGCTGACGCCCTTGATGTCCAAACCGCGCGCGGCCACGTCGGACGCTGCCAGAATGTTGATCGCACCAGATTTGAACAGGTCCAGCTCGGCAATGCGTGAAGACTGATCCATGTCGCCATGAATTTCGCCAACCTTGAAACCATCCTTTTTCAGGGTCTTGGCCAGATCACGAACGGTAGTTTTTTTGTTGGAGAATACGATTGCGGTGGTCACATTGTCATTCCGCAGGAACCAACGAAGCGCCTCTTTCTTCTTGCGCGGTGTCATCATCACCTTGAACTGGGCGATATTTTCATTGGTAGAGGCAGCCCGGCTGACCTCAATCTGCTTGGGATTGTCGAGAAATTTGTCCGCCAGCTTCTTGATCGTCGGCGGCATGGTTGCCGAAAACAGCATGGTCTGACGCGGGGTCGGCAATTTGTCGCAGATGAATTCGATATCCGGGATGAAACCCATGTCGAGCATCCGGTCGGCTTCATCGATAACCAACAGCTCGAAGCCATTGAGAATGATCTTGCCGCGTTCGAAAAGGTCCATCAGACGGCCCGGCGTGGCAATGAGAACGTCGACACCTTCGTCCAATGCCTTCAGCTGGTCACCCATCTGAACGCCGCCGATCAGCAGCGCCATTTTCAGATCATGGTTCGCCCCATATTTCTCGAAATTCTCGGCCACCTGCGCCGCCAATTCGCGGGTTGGTTCAAGAATAAGCGAACGAGGCATACGCGCCCGGCGGCGGCCGCTGTCTAGAACATCGATCATTGGCAGCACGAAGCTGGCAGTTTTGCCAGTACCCGTTTGGGCAATGCCGATGAGGTCCTTCATCATCAGGATGGCTGGAATAGCTTCGGCCTGAATAGGCGTGGGCTCGCTGTAGCCAGCGGTTTCCACCGCTTGCAGCAATTTGTCGGAAAGGCCGAGATCGGCAAAAGTCATGTAGGTCAAATTGTCCGGTAATTGGGGGCAAAATTGCCCCGTGGGTGCGGACATTCTGCGCCCGCTATAACAACGCCGCGCGTTTGCGCTGTGTCGTGGAAAATGTCAAGGAAATGGGGTGGCCGCCTTATAGGCTGACCGCTACCTATTGGGCTACCAATTGCCGCATACGTTCGACCTCGCAATTCGCACCGGTGCGCGAATGCAATTTGTCACGGTCGATGCAGAGCATGCCGTCAGAGTTTTTCTCGACGTAAAAACCAGAATAGAAATCACGCGCGCTACACGCCTTCTCAAGGCTGGCGCTGATGATACGCCGATCTCGCAAAAACAGCATTAGCCTGTTGTCCCGTGTCGGCTGCACCCCGGCTATCGAGCTAATCGCTACGCATTTGCCAATTTTGCGCTCTACAAAATTCGAAGGCACCGCGCCTTGCGGCAAATCGGCCATTAAATTGCGGGTGTCTGTAGGAACACTAGGAGAAATTCTGATGGTAACCCGGCGCTCGATCCGAACTTGCTGATTGATCGCAATTTGCTCGATCGCTTCCAGCATCAGCCAGCCAGGCAATTGCGCCTGATCAGACTGTTCATTGGTGGTTTCAGGCGGCAGCAACCGAGGGGACGCCTGTTGATCAGCGACCGCCACCGGATTGGGGAGCAGGAGCGCAAAAGGTGCAAGAAAGGCAGAAAGACTGGACATGTTGGGTTTTAAGAAAGCTCCTCAAGCAACCAAATCGGACCGTCAATTTTTGATCTGCCGCATCTGGTTACCCGCCCTCTTTACAGCGAACGTTTGAACGGCGGCTTAATCCCCCCATGATAATCGGTAAGGACTGGCGAGGCGCATCTGCTTTGTGGCATGTGTCATCGCATGAATGATCAAGGCAATTTTTGTGCAGCTGCCAGCGAACTATTGGGACCGCGCGGTTTCACCAGAGATGTTGACCTCGTAACACCCTGGCTGACCGACTGGCGCGGCCGGTATCACGGTTCAGCGTTGGCGCTGGCATCGCCGGCGGATACTGCGGAGGTTTCAGCATTGGTAAGATTGTGCTGTGAATATGGTGTCGCGATTGTGCCGCAAGGTGGAAATAGCGGAATGTCTGGCGGGGCCACACCCGACGATAGCGGCAATGCAATTATCCTGTCGCTGCGGAGAATGAATAGAATTCTGGAATTGGACGCAGAGGGAAACCAGGTAACCTGCGAGGCGGGGGTAATTTTGCAAACGCTGCACGAGGCGGCGGAAAGCCAACACCTGCGCTTTCCCCTGACCCTGGGCGGCAAAGGTTCAGCCACCGTCGGCGGACTGGTTTCGACCAATGCCGGCGGCACTCAAGTCCTGCGTCATGGTACGATGAGGACGCAAATTCTCGGGTTGGAAGCGGTGATGGCCGACGGGTCGATTTTCAATTCGCTGGTGCCGCTCAAAAAAGACAATCGCGGCTTTGATCTGAAACAATTACTGATTGGATCGGAGGGTACGCTGGGGATTGTTACGGGCGCAACCTTGCGGTTGTTGCCCGCAATCGGTGGAAGAGTGGTCGCATGGGCCGGGCTTAAGTCAATTTCTGACGCGCGAAAATTGCTGCTAAATTGTGAAACGGCGTCATCGGATATGCTGGAAGGGTTCGAAGTTGTTCCCAGGCATTGCCTGTCTGCAGTGTTGGATCATTCGCCCATTGCCAGATCACCCCTGAGCGAAGAATATGATTGGAACGCGTTGATCGAATGGGTTGCGGCACCCGGATCGGAAGTTGTCGTTCGCGGGACCGCCGAATCAATTCTTGAAAACGCGCTTGAAAGCGGACTGATTTTCGATGCAACATTGGCAGCAAATGAGACACAGGCGGAAGCGATGTGGCATTTGCGCGATTCGATTTCAGCAGCCGAGCGCGCGATCGGACCGGCGATGCAGCACGATATTTCCGTCCCAGTTGCCAAAATGGCTGCTTTTGTCGAGGAAACTGTACCTGGGGTGGATGAACGGTTCCCGGGCTGCAAGGCGCTGGCTTTCGGACATTTGGGCGATGGCAACATTCACTTTCACGTTCTTGCGCCTCCAGGCGTTGTGCCCAAAGAATGGGAAGAAGGACCGGGCCACGCAATCAGCACCTATGTGCACGACCGGGTCACGCAGTTTGGCGGCTCCATCAGCGCAGAGCACGGGATCGGCCAGATGAAGCGAGAAGAATTGGGCAGGTTGGGCGATCCGGTGGCGCTGGCATTAATGCGAACAATCAAGCAGGCGCTCGATCCGAAAAACTTGCTCAATCCGGGTAAATTGGTCCCGGACCGCCCAGACGCTATCGTTGTATGATCGCCATACACGCATGGCCCTGATCTTGACGCTCTGGCCTTGCCTATGGGGCCACCAGCCCTTAAAGCGCGCGCTTCACGCGATTTCAGCGGCTGACATGACGGTCTGACTGCTTTTGTAACACCACCGCCTTTTTAATTATTGGAGAAATTTCATGGCCAGCGCGCCGCAACCCTCCCTGCCCCTGTTTTACAACGACTTGATGCCGCTCAACAGCCGTGATCATTCCAACTGGAATACTAAACCGATTGAGGCGGCGAAATGGCTAATTGGACAACATGCGATTCCACTAACAGTTGACGAATTCGTGCAGGCTCAGCGCGATTTTCCGATTGTGTTTTCATCAGGCGACAACCCGCTGCCGTTGGCATTGATGGGTTTGAACGAAGGCGTGAACACATTTGTGAACGAAGAAGGCAAGATCGACGAACCGATTTACATCCCAGCCTATATCCGCCGCTATCCCTTCATGCTCGCAAAGCTGACCCAGGATACCGAAGATCTGTCGCTGTGCTTCGATCCGACCGCAGAATCGATCGGCGAATTTGACGAGGGCAATGCTTTGTTCGAAGAAGAAGGCAAGGCATCTCAGTCAACAACCGACATTCTGCAATTCTGCGAGCGATTTGAGCAAGCCGGTGCGCGTACCAAATCATTCGTGGACGAATTGAAGAAGCATGATTTGCTGATGGATGGCGAAATTTCGATCTCGCAAAATGACAATCCGGATAAGCCATATGTTTATCGCGGCTTTCAGATGATCAATCAGGAAAAGCTGGCTGAGATACGGGGCGATTTGCTGCGCACATGGAACCAGAACGGCATGATGGCGCTGATCCACGCTCAAACCTTCTCGCTCGACTTGATGCGAGTAATCTTCTCGCGGCAACTTCAGCAAGGCAAGGGTCCGCAGATGGATGACGCGGCCCTAGGTAACAAAACTGAAGCAAATTGATTCAGACTTTTGATATTTAGGAATTAGATAGCGGCTGGACGGACTTGACTGGGTCCGATCCCGCCCTATCTTGAAGATGTTCGGCGGTGCTACCCTCATGGCCCGTCAAACCGGTGCACTCGGTGCACACCTCCCTGAACCTTGGCCACCTCGTGCGATAAGCACGGGGTGGTTTTTTTGGTTACAGGATTTCAAGCTATTCGGCTGCCATCGGCAATATACCTGCCCGGCCAAGGCCCGCAGTACATTCTCCTAATTCGCGCACCAAGCCAGCTATCAGCCGCACAACAGCCGCCATTCGTGCAGTCGGTTGCTCCATACGCCGGTCAAGGTAAGTAGAGCGGCACAATTCCACTTGGATCGCGTGAATCCCTCTGGCCGGAGCTGCGTGCCGGTCAAGGACATAGCCGCCGGCATATGGCCGGTTATGCGCGGCACAGCGATCGTTACGCGCGAGATATGAAAAGGCGCTGGCGACCAGCAGACCATCGCTCGAAGCGCCGAACCGGTCTCCAAGTACAATCTCGGCTGGCCGATCCTGATCATGTTTCGGCTTCAGTGGCGGCATGGAATGCAAGTCGATCAGTAAGGCGGCACCCCACCGGTCACGCAGGGCCTCCAGCGCTTTGGCAAGCGCTTGATGATAGGGCCGATGTATTCCATCAATTCGAGCAGCTAATTGCTCGCGGCTGATTTGTTCTTTCCAGATTTCCCCTAGACGAGGCAGGCGGCGAGGCACGAGGCCAAGCCCGCTACGCGAGCGCCGGTTACTTTGCGACCTGCGTTCTTCAGCAGGCTTACCGCCGCGAATCATTTCCCAATCAACATCATCACCGGCCCGATTCAAATCGATCATCGCCCGCGGTGCATGGGCCACCAGTAGCCCAGCACCAGTAAGCCGAGCCACTTCGACCGCG
>JBBKWK010000061.1:0-2958 GCA_037968915.1 Pontixanthobacter sp. | reverse complement strand
ATCGAACCTGCGAATGCCGATACCAAAAACCGGTGCCTTACCACTTGGCTACACCCCAGCAGAGCGGGCGCTTATAGCGTCCACTCTGCGGAAGGGAAGGGGGCTTTCGCCTAATTTTGATCTGTGTCTGGCGCCTCGACTTCGCCGCGCGCAATTCGCTTGTCCAGTGTATTGGTTTCAAAATCGGCAGCAGAATGGCGTTCGTGCAGTTGCTCCGCTGGATTGCCAAACGGCCGATTGACCATGCGGGCGCGGATAACCGCTGGTCGGGCGGCGATTTCCTTCACCCAACGCGCGACTGCTTCATATTCGTGGATCGACAGGAATGTGTGCGCTTCGTTGTAGATTTTTCCGTCCACAAATGGTGCAAGCCAAGGGAACGTCGCCATGTCGGCGATGGTGTACTCATCACCGCCTAGGAAGCGCGTTTCTTTCAGCCGGTTGTTGGTGACATCGAACAGCCTCTTGGTTTCCATCGAATAGCGGTTGATGGCGTATTCATATTTCTCCGGCGCATAAGCATAGAAATGGCCAAAGCCGCCCCCAATGAAGGGCGCGCTGCCTACCTGCCAGAACAGCCAGCTAAGAACTTCGGCCCGGGTGGCGGCATCAGTTGGCAGAAATTCGCCGAACTTCTCTGCCATATGCATCAGAATTGCGCCGGATTCGAACACCCGGATCGACCCCTTGCCACCAGCAACCCCGCTGCGGTCGAGCAATGCGGGGATTTTCGAATTGGGATTGATGTCGACAAAACCGCTGGTGAACTGGTCGCCTTCGCCGATATTTACCAGCCATGCGTCATATTCCGCGCCCTTGTGGCCCAACTCCAGTAATTCCTCAAAGATGATGTTGGCTTTCACGCCATTGGGCGTTGCGAGGGAATAGAGCTGGAAGGGATGTTCCCCCACCGGCAAATCCTTCTCCACCTGCGCGCCTGCCGTTGGACGGTTGATATTGGCGAAACGTCCGCCACTCTCACTGTCATATGTCCAGACTGCGGGCGGGGTGTAGGTAGGATCGGCCAAGTAGAGGTTCCTTTCAAGTGGTTCACGGTTGGTTCGCAAGGTGGGGCCGCGAGGTTGCGGGAGCAAGCCCATAGAAGGACAAGACTTCGTTTGCGGGCTACAACAGCTTCTTGCCAAACGGTATCCTTTTAGGATACTCAATCATAATGCACAAAGCAGGCCGCAAAATCCGCAATTGGCGCGAAGGGCAGACCCCGCCGTTATCCGCCAGTGAATTTGGCGCGCGTTTTGGCGAGCCGGGCCCGTGGCCCAGCAGGACGGTTTATGGCTGGGAAGTGAAGGGCAAAATCCCGCGCCCGGCGGTGCAGAAACGTCTGGCCGAACTGGGTATTTGCAGTGCGCAGGAATGGCTTGAAAATGATCATGACGCTGAAGACAGTCCTCCGGCTAAAGGCACCCGCAGTATGAATACCCGCGACCTTCCGTTTCATTCGATCCACCGTCATGGCTTCGTCCGGGTGGCCACAAGTACGCCAAAGGTGCGGACTGCCGATGTCGCGTTCAATGCAGCGGCGGTGCTGGATCAGGCGCGTGCGGCGCATGACAGCGACGTTGATCTAGTGGTCTATCCCGAACTGTGCGTCTCCTCCTACGCGATCGATGATCTGCATCTGCAATCCGCGCTGCTGGACGCGGTGGAAATTGCGCTGGGCGAAATTGCGGCGGCGACTGCAAAGCTGACCCCTGTGCTGCTGGTCGGCGCGCCGCTGCGCCGCAATGGCCGGGTGTATAATTGCGCGCTGGCGATTGCGGGCGGGCGTATTCTGGGCGTTGTGCCCAAGAGTTTCCTGCCCAATTACCGGGAATATTACGAGAAGCGCTGGTTCGCCAATGGCCGCCAGATCCAGGGCCTGAGCATTACCGTGGACGGGGCCGAAGTGCCGTTCGGTACCGATCTGTTGTTTGCTGCGAGTAACATCCCCGGTTTCATCTTCCATATCGAAATTTGCGAGGATTACTGGGCGCCGATCCCGCCATCATCCAATGGCGCTTTGGCCGGCGCGACCATCCTGACCAATCTGTCCGCCTCAAACGTCACCATCGGTAAATCGGACGAACGCCATCTGCTCGCCCGCGCGCAATCAAGCCGTGCGGTTGCCGCCTATGTCTATTCCGCCAGCGGACACGGTGAAAGCACCACTGATCTGGCATGGGATGGACAGGGGATGACCTATGAGTTGGGCGATCTGCTGGCCGAGAGCGAACGCTTCGGTCTCAATCCGGAACTCAGCATTGCCGACGTGGACTGCGACCGCATTCTGGGCGAGCGGATGCGGATGCAGACCTATAATGACGCCGCCGAACATGCTGGGCGGCCGGAGGATTGGTTCCGCATGGTCACATTCGATCACCAGCCTGCCACGGGCGATATCGGCCTGATCCGGCCCATCCGCCGCTTCCCGTTCGTGCCAAACCGGCTGCACAAATTGGACGAGGATTGCTACGAAGCCTTCAACATTCAGGTTGATGGGCTGATGCGCCGGATCGAGGCGACCCATGCGAAATCGCTGGTAATCGGCATTTCCGGCGGACTCGACAGTACGCATGCGTTAATCGTGGCGGCCAAGACCTGCGACCGGATGGACTTGCCGCGTAGCTTCATTCGCGGGTTCACCATGCCTGGATTTGGCACCAGCGACGGCACCAAGTCCAACGCATGGAAGCTGATGAACGCGGTGGGGATTACCGCAGAAGAAATCGATATCAGACCCG
The DNA here is from genome assembly GCA_037968915.1 of Pontixanthobacter sp. GTDB lineage: Bacteria > Pseudomonadota > Alphaproteobacteria > Sphingomonadales > Sphingomonadaceae > Allopontixanthobacter. The sequence goes on along the minus strand of JBBKWK010000061.1, from coordinate 217 downwards.
CGGCCACCAGAATGTTGGAGGACATCGGCCACCCGACCGCAAAGGGTGAGCAGGTTTACGACACTACGTATGAGAATGTGCAGGCGGGGTTGCGGACCGATTATCTGTTCCGATTGGCGGGGCAGCATAAAGGCTTTGTGCTCGGGACGGGTGACCTGTCCGAACTTGCGCTCGGTTGGTGCACTTACGGCGTGGGCGACCAGATGAGCCATTACGG
>JBBKWK010000060.1:0-11087 GCA_037968915.1 Pontixanthobacter sp. | reverse complement strand
TATGGCTTCGTGTTTGCCCGGCGCGGAATTGTGCCAGAAGCGGCTTCGAGTTGGTTTCTGCCCAAGATCGTCGGAATTGGTCAGGCTCTCGAATGGTGTATGACTGGCCGGGTGTTTGATGCCGAGGAGGCATTACGCGGCGGATTGGTGCGGTCGGTCCATCCAGCACCGGATTTGATGGAGACCGCGCGCGGCTTTGCTACCGAAATCGCAGAAAATACTTCTGCCGTATCAGTGGCAATGACCCGGGCGATGCTGTGGCGCCTATCCGCGGCTGAGCATCCGATGATGGCCCACAGGGTTGATAGCCGGTCGATCTTCCGGCTGTCGAAATCTGATGATGCGAAGGAAGGTATCCAAAGCTTTTTGGACAAACGTCCGCCGGAGTTTCCGGGCAAGGTTTCGTCCGATATGCCTGATTTTTACCCGTGGTGGGACGATCCAGACTATCAGTAGCCGTTGATTCATCCAACGCCGTGGTTGTCACTGCGCCTTGAGTTCCCGCACGGTTAAGATAGGAATTATGCCAATGTCAAACACAGCAACACCGGTCTTGAGCCTTGCAGAATTTCTGCCGTACCAGCTTTCGATAACATCGAACGCAGTTAGCAACCGCATTGCCGAGGTGTACCGTAGCGAATTTGGCCTCAAAGTTGCCGAGTGGCGGGCGATGGCAGTGCTTGGTGATAGCGGCCCATTGACGCAGCGGCAGGTCGCTGAATTGACCCTGATGGACAAGGTTGCAGTCAACCGCGCCTGCAAGGTGCTGGAAGAACGCGATCTCGCCGATCGAAAGCCCAATGTCGATGATGGCCGATCACATTTGCTGGCGCTGACTGAAGCGGGCAGGGCAGTCCATGACCGCATCGTGCCTATGGCCCAGGAGATGGAGCGCAGGTTGCTGGAGCCGCTTGACAGCGCGGAACGCCAGACATTTGTTGCTCTGCTGCAGCGGCTAAGGGATCAGTCAAACAACCTCGGCCCCGCAATTGTCAAAGACTATCGCGGGGCCGAGTAATTTCCTAACAGTTGCTGCAGACTGGCGGACAGCAGGGTGCTATTTTGGTGTTCCGTCGGCGAAGGCATCGCTGATTGAACAGGCTGCAGGACCAAGGATAACGATAAACAGAACCGGCAGAATAAACAGAATCAGCGGGATCGTCATAATTGCCGGCAGTCGAGCAGCCTTTTCTTCGGCTCGCATCATCCGCTCGTTACGAAACTCGGCAGACAGGACGCGCAGCGCCGATGCCAGCGGAGTACCGTAGCGTTCGGTTTGGACCATTGTGGTCACCACGCCCTTTACTGATTCCAAATCTACGCGGTATGCCAGATTGTTGAAGGCCATCTTGCGTTCCGTCAGGAACGATAGCTCTATCGCTGTCAGCGCGAATTCGTCACCCAGTTCTGGATATGCCCGACCCAATTCCTTGGCCACGCGGTTAAACGCGGCATCGACTGTCAGTCCGGCTTCAGCGCAGATGACCAGCAAATCGAGTGCATCAGGCAGTCCCTTGCGGACCAGATCTGTGCGCTTCTTGGCCTTGTTACCAAGAAAAAGCTCTGGCCCTTTATAGCCGGCCAGAACCGATACAGCGAACCCGGCAAAGCGTTTGAAGCTGCCCCATTCGGGGAAAAAGTCAGACCAGTAGAATACAAGCGCACCCATGGTGCCCAGCACGATCGGGAGCACCAACCGCGCGAGAATGACCACGACGGCCAATTCCTTGTTGCGAATGCCAGCATGGGCCAGCTTTTGCTGAACTGCCTCGATCTGGCTCTGCTGCAATACTTTCAAGCCCGCGAGCGCGTCTTTTACGCGCTCGGTACCCTCGGTTTTGCGGATCAGACTGGTACGTTTCTTGGCGTTTACCTTGACGATACCGGCCTTCAGTTCATCGCGCCGCGCATTCAGCGCTTTCACGCGGCCAGCCATTGGATCTCTTACCGTCACGGCGGCATAAATCGCAAAAATCACGGCCATTGCGGCGACGCCGGCTAGGATTGTGCCGACGAGAATCATGTCGAAACCGAGCAGTGTTGGTCCGGGCGGGGTGTTGATCATTTTCTTGTTCCTCGCTCAGATTTCAAAGCTGACCATTTTTGCCATGATAAACGCGCCTAGAGACATCCAGACTGCGCCGCCCATGCCGATGACCATCAGTCGTTCGTCGGTGAAAAAGGTGCCGATGTATTTAGGGTTGATCCACCAGATCATACCAAACACAATGAACGGCAGTGCGCCCACGATGTAGGCCGAGGCTTTGGATTCCGAGCTCATGGCCCGGATCTTCAGCTTCATTTGCGAGCGCTTGCGCAACACATCGCCGAGATTGGACAGTGTTTCGGCCAGGTTGCCGCCGGTTTCGCGCTGGATAGCCAGCGTTATGCAGAAGAAGTTGAATTCCGCAATTGCCAAACGGTCGGCGGTTTCTTGAAGCGATTCCTCCATCGTCCGGCCAATTTTAATTCGTTCAACCACGCCCTTGAATTCAATGCCCACAGGTCCGGGAACTTCCTGAGCGACAACGCCCAGAGTTTCGGTAACCGGCAGGCCGGAACGCAGCCCGCGGACCAACAGGTCAATGGCGTCGGGGAACTTGGTATTGAACTGTCCCGTCCGCCTCTTGATATGGAAATTCACTACCATGTGCGGCAGACCGGCACCGACCACCAATCCGAGCCCCAGAGAAAGCAGCGGTGCGCCAGATTTTAGCAGCACCAGCACTGCAATAACGAGACCCAGACCGAGTGAGGTGTAGAGATATTGCGCTATCGTCCAGCTCTTGCCTGACCGGTCAAGCCGTCCGGCGAGTGCCTCTGTACGCGATCCGGAACCCGCAAGTTGGAAGGTCTTGGGCTTGCGCGAAGCAATCGCTTTCTTAAGCTGCGATTCAACCTTGGTGTCGGTGCTTTCGGAATGGCGATATCGCACAGCATTGAGTCTGCGTTGGCTGGCTTTGCCAACCGATGGGCCCGCCATCGATACGTAGCCGATAGCCATTAAAGCCATCAATCCACCGATAACCAGCAGGAGCTGTATAGTGCCCATGGTTATTTCCAGCCTTTCTTACACTTCACTCGAAAAAATTAGATGGAACTGATGCCCGGCCATAATGGCCGGGCAGTCCCCGAATTGGATATTGAGGCATCGACCTATTCAGCCGGGACCGATGATTTCTTCTCTTTTTTAGCCAGCAAGGACTTGAGATCGAAATTACCAAGCAAGCTCTTCTTTTCCGGCTTGTCACTTTCGGCGATTTCGTCGCTGGCACCCACAATATGATCACCGACTTGACGGATGACGGCGCTCGATTTGCTCGAGCGATTGGCATCTGCAAAGGTCTGGCCTAGCTTGGAAGCATTGACTGCGGCTTTCGCATCATACGGAATGCTGAAGTCGATCTTGCGTTCAATCGAAGCCTCGAAATCAGCCTTGCTAATTTCCATCATTCCCGACTGAACCTTGTTGGCCACGATCAGCGGCCGCGCGTGGGCGGCGTTGGTCTTGAGCCATGACAAGATCCGAATGGTATCTCTGGCAGAAGCCAGTGTCATTTCGGTCGCCAGAACCACTACGTTCACATCAGCGAGCAAATGCGGAAAGTTGATCAGCATATTTCGCGGCAGATCGATCATGGTCATTTCGAACGCCTGGCGGAATTCTTCCTCCAATTGCACAAATGCTGAGCCGTCTGTCATCAGTGGCGCGTTGATTGGCGCCTCTGCAGAGAGAATGGCCAGATTATCATTCGCACGGATCATAGCCCGCTCGATGAATAGTCCGTCAATCCGGCTTGGGTTGTCGATCGCATCGGTCAGGCCGCGGCCCGGCTCCAGATCCAGCGATAGCGCGCCGGTTCCGAAATGGACGTCAAGATCAAGCAATGCCGTTGGCATTTTGTGTTCAGTGCTGAACAGCCACGCAAGCGAAGTCGCCAGCATAGATGCACCCACACCGCCCCTGGTTCCAACCACCGCGGTTGAAATATGGCGCTTGGCTGAATCCGGATCGCCCGATTTCGGCGAGGAGAAAACTGCCTGCGCTTGAGTCAGCGAATCCCGCAGCTGCCCAGCGGACAGAGGTTTCAGCAGGTAATCGTGAATACCACTGCCGAGCAAATCGCGGTACAGCCGCACGTCGTTTACCTGACCGACTGCAATCACGACCGTACCGGGCTCGCAAACCTCAGCCAAAGCGTTGATATCGTTAAGTGGATCGCCGCTTTCGGACAAATCGACCATCAGGATATTCGGGCTTGCAGCGACCGAGAGCGATTGGACTGCATTGCGCAGGCCACCCTTGGCACATTTTTCAGGCTGCCAGCCCAATTCGATCACTACTGGCCGCAATACGTCGAGAGCAGCTTCGTCGCAAATGAAGGCGGCGAAGGGATCGCGGCTGCCGGCAGCGCCGGGTTTCCATGGAGCGTTCACGATATTTCCCCTTATTCGTCCGACGCGGTCTCTACGAGACCACCTTCACCGGTTGGTGCTTGTTTGCGATAGCTGGTAATGGCTTTGTTCGAAGTGGAGACTACCGTCTCGCCTGTACCGCGCTGTCCGCGGATCAAATCCTCCGGATTGGCGACCATCGCAGCAAGATTGCCATTGATGGCACAGCCATATCCAGCGCGGGTGCCATTGTTATAGTTCATATCGGATTTTTCTTCCCAATCGGGACAACCCGGCACTGAAGCGGTGGAACGCGTAATGACTACGCGCGCGGCACCTGGCTCGACATAACCAGCCGTAACCGGCGCACCTTCTTCGACAAGAATACCGTGTCGCCCAGCCAGTTTGCTGACTGCTTCGCGAGTAGCGCCGCTCATCATTGGATCGTCGATTGAAATCCGGTCACCGTAGCGTAGGTCCATTGTTTCGAACCATGCGGCGAGCCGCTGCTGTTCGGGTATCGACAACCCGCCTGCTCCGGACCGGACATCGAACGTGTAATTGGTCCGTTCGACAACCGGTTGGCGCACGCTATCAAGGCTGCGATTGGCAGGCATTCCGCCACAAGCGCTGAGGGCTAACCCAAGCGAGAGCGCGAAAACGCCAACTAGTTTGCGATTTGATGCAATAGGCATTGTGTTCACCTTTCTCACTTGAGACTGAAGCCAGGAACGGCATTCGCGTCAGCGGTGCGTTCCTTCTTGCGCTTGGATTGTTTCGCATCAGCGGACCTTTGATCCGGCTGAGAGCCGGGGACTACTGCGGACGGATCATACTGCGACACGGATGGTGGCGGAGCATTCTGATCGCGAACTGTCGGCATCGGGCGCGATGCCCCGCTGACACCGTCATTGTCCCGGTATCCGAGCAAACTTTGTAGTTCGGTCGCGGCACGGAACCCGTCTGTCGGCAATTTTATCTCGCTCGCGTCGACGGGTTTGACCAGATACGGTGTGACGATGATGACCAGCTCGGTTTCGCCACGGCGGAACGAGCGCGAACGGAACAAATTGCCCAGGATAGGGACGTCGCCCGCGCCAGGTGTCTTGTCGATTGTGTTCTGAGCATTGTTGCTCATCAAGCCAGCGATCATGAAGCTCTGGCCGGAGCCGAGTTCCACGGTCGTTTCCGCGCGCCGTACAGTTAGCGCGGGGATCGAGAAACCGTCCACGACGATCGCGCCTTGTGCAGACAACTCGGACACTTCTGGCCGTACCCTTATGGAAATCCGGCCATTGGCCAGCACTGTTGGGGTGTAAGCGAGGCTTACGCCAAATTTGCGATATTCGATCGAGGTGGTGCCAAGGCCGCCGCTGCTTGGGATCGGAAATTCACCGCCCGCAAGGAAGTCGGCGGTTTCGCCCGACAGCGCCGTCAGATTGGGCTGTGACAGCGTGGTCACCAAACCTTCGCGTTCCGCAAGGTCGAGCGCGCCCAGCAAATCCAGTCCAAGGAACCGTCCCAAACCGGCGATCGTCGAACCTGTACCGGTCGAACTTACGCCCGGACCAACAATCTTTGTACCATCGGGCAAAATGAATGCTGGGTTCTGCACCCCGTTTCCAACCGCGAGTGGTCCATTCACCAAGTATTCGCCAGTTGCGACGGTCCGACCATTGCCGATACCGAAGCGGAAACCACCGCTTCCGTCGAAAGACGTGATGTTGCTGTTCATTTCGCGAACCAGCGAACGGCTGACCTCGGCGAACCGGACCTGCAAATTAACCTGCAAGGGTGTGGCCATTTTCAGGCGGCTGATGACATTGCTGCCTTCGCCGACAAATGCCTGGACCAGCCGTTCGGCTTCGGCCGCATCTTCGGGCGCTGCAACGGTACCGGTCAACAGGACGGTATTAGTGCCCATGGTGGCCACTGCAATTTTCGCTTCAGGCATGGCCAGTGTCAGCATCTGGTCTACGCTATCCAGGTTGGAACCAACACGAATGTTGGCCGACCAAACAATATCGCCTGCCGCGTTGCTGGCATAGACGGTGGTTTCACCGCCAGATTTGGCGAACAGATAGAGCTGACGTTGGGATTTCACCTGTACGTCGGCAATTTCTTCGTTGGCGATGAAGACATCCGCCATCGAACCGGGAACTGTGATCAATTCACCGCGGCCGATCGACAGGACAATCTGCTGTGCAGGGCTCCTGATCGATTGGGCATGCGCGATACCTGCTCCGGTGCCAGTGGTAACGCCGGCAAGCGGCGCTACTGCGATGGCGGAAAGCAGCAAGGTAGCTGTCAGACGGCGTTTCATGGATTGGCCCCTTGAGTTATTGCCATCAATCTGGCGGGCGAAAGTTGCGATTTCTTGCGTCATCTCAGCGCTTCCCTACTGGAACTTCGACCGTGGTTTTGCCGCGGGTTACGCGTACAACTGGGCCTTTGGGAACAACCGGTGCCGCAACGCCGGGGCGAAGATATCCGGGATCTGGCGCTTGATCGGTTTTCGGAGCTTCCGTTACCCCGACTGTACGGCGCTGGAACCGCGAGACGTCGCCGCCGGTGACATAGGTTGATCCACTGTCACTTGGACGGGACATGGCCTGCGCCAGCAGCTTCTCTTCTTGTTCAGGGGTCGCGTTGTCGGGAACTTTGATGTCCCCGGCAGCAATTGCCCGGTCTAGCTCGGCCTGATTGTCCGCGATCGAACGCAGCGACAGGCTAAGTGTGCCGATCGTTTGCGCGACAGCGATCTTTTCAGCAATTTTCGGAGTTACTTCGAGAGTAACAGTACGGAATGCCCGGACCACCGTTTTGCCGTCGACCTTTTCCTGGGTCGTTGATTGGTCGGTCGCCAGCACCCGCAAGTTACGCAGGACCGTCTCAGACGCTTTTAGTTCAGTATCGCCGCCTTTGACCGATTGCGTCAGGACAATGTCAACGCGGTCACCCGGGAAAACAAAGCCAGCAACACCGGTTTTGGCCGAAACAGGGACGGTAACCGCCCGCATTCCAGGGCCAAGCGCTGCGGCCAAAAAGCCGCGATCGCCGGGGCTTACCAAAGATCCTTGGGTAACAGGCTCGCCAGCAGAAATCTGATAGCGAACGACTGTGCCAAGCAGTTTGGTAATATCCGATTCACCGTCCAGGAAATAAGCATCCTGTACCAGTTCAGCCGGCCATTGCTGGAAGCTGATTGAATCTGCTGTGATGATCGTACCGACGGGGAGCCCGCGTTGCGCCACCAGAACCTTGGGACCCTGTGGTACAGCTGCAGCTTCGGCAGTTGGCGCAGAATTCCCGGCGAACATGCTCCGTGCTGCCAATGCCGTACCAATCGCAATGATCAATGCGCCAAGCAATAGAGCTAGTTTCTTCCTATCCATGGCTGTTAAAGCCCCCTATTCGGCCCGCAGAAAAAGTCATTTGGGCGTTGTGTTAGTGGTAGTTACGTTGCGTTGGTTAAAATCCGGTTTACCCCACTGCGCCGCCGACGGCGGCGCCGACGGCAGGCAAGTAATGAAATCCAATGATCCACAGGCCAGCGGCTGAAATTGCGACCCCATATGGGATAGCCAGCCGATCGCGTTGACGGCGCATGACATGCCACGCACCCATGACGATCGTCAGGATGCCGCCAAGCAAGGCCATGATGATAAGCAATTCCAGAAACCAGTTCGGCTGGATCCACAATGCTAGTGCGGTAAGCAATTTAACATCGCCGCCGCCCATCATTCCCAATGCGAACATGCCCGCGAGTATTGCGAAAGCGGCGAAAGCAACGCCGATCTGTATTCCCACGTCGGGCCACAGCGACATTCCGCTGGCCCACCAGAACAATGGGGCGCCCAGCGCGATAGCAATATTAAGCCAATTGTCGATCTGGCGACGTCGTATGTCGGTAAACGCTGCAAATAGCAGTGCGATTGCCAAGGCAATTAGCAATCCGTAGTGGACATATTCGTTTAGCATTGAAGCCCCCAAATTCTCTTTGGAGGTCACTGCTACAGATGATGGCTTACCAAATAGTAACCAACCGCTGGAGGTTCGTATTAGCCAAGTAACAACACCCGCAATAAACCGCGATAGCGGCCATCCTGCAATTGACCGCCGCGCGATCCCTGAACGCGCAACCGAAAGTCTGTGGTCCGCGCCTGACGGTCACCCAATCCGGCGCATAGACTGGCCCTGTGATAATGCAGGCGCTGCGGTCTCGCCTCGGGGTTCGATCCTGTTTATGCCGGGGCGCGGTGACGCCTATGAAAAATATCTTGAAACGCTTGAGCAATGGCATCGTGCGGGCTGGCGGGTAACCGCCGCCGACTGGCGTGGGCAAGCTGGATCGGGGCGTTTAGGCAATGATGCGGTAACCGGCCATGTGAGCGATTTTTCCGTTTGGATCGACGATATCGCGGCGTTCTGGGCAGATTGGAAAGCTGCTACACCCGGCCCGCATGTTGTCGCGGGCCATTCGATGGGTGGACATCTGGTACTGCGGGCTGCGGCGGAACGCAGGATTGATCCCGATGCGGTCGTGCTCTCTGCTCCCATGCTCGGATTTCTCGGATCGCTGCTGCCGGTTTCTTTAATGCACCGGCTCTCAAAATTGATGGCTCGGTTGGGCGATCCAGCACGTCCGGCGTGGAAATGGAGCGAAAAGCCCGGCGAGATTCCGATTGGCCGGATCAATCTGCTTACTCATGACAAGGATCGGTACGAGGACGAACTGTGGTGGCGCGACCACCGCCCTGAACTGGTCATGGGTCCGGGTAGCTGGCGGTGGGTCGAGCGTAGCTATGCGTCGATGCGCGAGCTAGAGGCCGAAGGTGTACTCGAAGCGGTAGAGCAGCCAGTACTTCTAATTGCAACTTCGAACGATAAATTGGTGGATATTCGTGCAATAGAACGTGCAGCAAGCCGACTGCCGCATGGTGAACTGGTCAAATTCGGCAAAGAAGCACACCACGAAATATTGCGCGAAGTCGATGCTGTGCGAGACCGAGTGATGGAGGCGATCAGCGAATTTTTGGACCGCACCGCACCGCAAGTCGGGCCCCGAGAAATTCCAGAAACTGCAGGCACGAGTTAGGTAATTTTGGCGGATCAATTCGATATTGCGATCATCGGGGCCGGGATGGCGGGGGCCAGCTTGGCCGCCGAACTCGCGCCCCATGCCACCGTGTTGGTGTTGGAGGCGGAGGATCAGCCGGGCTATCACGCGACCGGTCGTTCGGCGGCGTTTTGGGAAGAATGCTACGGCGGACCTGATATAGTGCCGCTGACGCTCGCTTCCGGCCCCTATTTGCGCGAGCATGGTTTTTTGTCGCAGCGCGGCGCATTGTACGTCGGCCGCGATGAAGACTGCAATGCGCTGGATGATTTTATAGTGCGATTCGCTAATAGCGGTGCGACGATCGAGCGGCTTGATGCCGCAGCTGCGGCGCAGCGGGTGCCGGGCCTCCGACCAGAATGGACCGGCGCGGTTTGGCAACCTGCCTGCGCCGATATCGACGTGGCAGGTCTGCATACGCATTATCTTACTTCCATGCGCCGGAGCGGTGCGCAATTGGCGACGCGCGCCCGGTTGGCATCAGCGGTGCATGGGGCTGACGGCTGGGCGCTGAAGACCACAAGCGGCGATCATTTTAATGCGAAGAAGCTGATTAATGCAGCGGGCGCGTGGGCAGATAATGTCGCGATCATCGCCGGGGTCAACCCGATCGGTATAGAGCCCAAACGGCGCACGGTCGTCCAGTTGCGAATTGATCCAGTCCCGCCCAAAAGCTTGCCGCTGGTCCTTGATATCTCGGGCAGGTTTTACTTCCGTCCGGAGAACGGTCGCCTGTGGCTTAGTCCGCATGACGAGGAACCTTCCGTGCCTTGCGATGCCGCGCCGGAGGAACTCGCGGTTGCCAACGCGATTGACCGTTTGCAGCGGGTAGTCGATTGGCGGGTCGAGCATGTCGAGCACAAATGGGCCGGATTGCGCAGCTTCGCGCCGGATCGGCTGCCAGTCTATGGTTTCGATGCCAGATCAGCAGCTTTCTTCTGGTTCGCGGGTCAGGGCGGCTTTGGCATTCAGACAGCCCCGGCAGCGGCGCGATTGGCAGCGCAGATCATTCTGTGCCTGCCGACAGATGGCATGACGCAGATGCTTGATCGCGCAAAATACTCGCCAAAACGGTTCGGGTAGATTTTTCTGGCCTAGCGGCTAGATTGCCCCTGCACATTAGCACCAAGGGAGAAGACAGAATGGCGCATCATTTCAAGATTAAGAAGAATAAAGCCGGCGAATTCGTGGCTTATTTCATGTATAATTCGGAAGCGATCTTCTGGTCCGAGGGCTATTCCAGCAAAGCAAGCGCGAAAAATGCCATTGAGTCTGTTCAGAAGAATGGTCCCGGCGCGGAAACAGTCGACGAGAGCTGATTATTTTTGTGGCGGGAAGCGTCGAAAAATGTAGGCGCTTCCTGTTACACTGCCCAATCTCAACACTTGATCCAAATTCAGGCTTCTGCCTGCGCACGCTCCGCCGCAGTGGTGGCCAGCACGTCAACACGCTCGTTTTCGGGATGGCCATTATGGCCTTTGACCCAATGCCAATTGATCGAATGGCGCTTCGCCGCATCGATTAATTCATGCCACAAATCTTCATTGCGCACAGGTTTCTTGCTGGCGGTTTT
>JBBKWK010000059.1:0-5910 GCA_037968915.1 Pontixanthobacter sp. | reverse complement strand
GAGCGCGCGATTGCGGCAACTTCGTCGGGCGACCGGTCGTTTGACCACACGCCGTAGCGCAGGCCCAAAAATACATTCATACCCATCATCGCCCAGGCGTGGGCTTCTTCCAGATCCGGGCGAAACTCGCCGCTTTCCATGCCCTTGGCCAAGCGCGCCTCGATTCGGCTGGCGGTGGTTTCATAATGCGCCCGGTAAGACTCTGGATCGACGAATTCCGCTTCGTCGATGATCCGATAGATTTCCTTATGCGTCCGCGCGAATTTCAGGAACGCTGACAGGGCCGTGCTTTCGATATCGAGCGGTGACAAATCTGGACCGATTGCGCCACCAACCTGCGTCTTCACCCGCTCGCTCATATCCCGCACCAGAGCGCGGAACACGTCATCCTTGGTGTCGAAATAGGTGTAAAAGCTGCCCAATGCTGTGCCGGCACGGCGGGTTATCCCGCTGACGGAGGCATCGTGAAAACCGCGCTGGCCAAATTCAGCTTCCGCCGCATCAAGCAATTTGCGCATGGTTTTCGCTCCGCGCGCCGTGCGCGGCTGCTTGGATGCATTTTGTCCTGCTGCGTTTTTCCACACCTTCATTTCGCCGTCTCTAGATTTTGCTGATAATTTTTACAAGCAGAATTTGAAAGTTGGTTCAACATTCAATATTGGACCAAAAACAACTCAGGGAGAGTGAACCAATGGCTTTCAATAAAACGTTCGCATGCAGTCTTTTGGCAGGCGTTGCCGCGCTCGTGCTGGCCGAGGGTCCAGCGCTTGCTCAGGGAACAGCGCAGGGAGCCCAACCAGATTCGGTACAGAACGATAATTCGGACGATGTGATCGTGGTGACCGCACGGCGCCGGGAAGAACGGCTGCAGGATGTTCCGCTCTCGGTCAGTTCGATCAGCGGCGAATCGCTCGCCAAATCTGGCGCACTGGAAATCACTGCGATCGCGCAGGAGGTGCCAAACCTGACGCTGGAGGTTTCGCGCGGTACTAACACAACATTGACCGCTTTCATTCGCGGTGTGGGACAACAGGATCCGGTCGCCGGTTTCGAAGCGGGCGTCGGGCTGTATGTCGATGATGTCTATCTCAACCGGCCGCAAGCCTCGGTTCTGGATATCTATGATGTCGAGCGGATCGAAGTGCTGCGCGGGCCGCAGGGCACGCTGTACGGCCGCAATACTATTGGCGGCGCGATCAAATATGTCACTCGCCGTCTGCCGAGCGATCCTGAATTGAAAATACGTGGGACGTATGGCTCCTACGATCAGGCCGATTTACTGGTCAGTGGCTCGGCGCCGTTGACGGACAGCCTTCGGATCGGTGCCAGTGCAACCCGGCTTAGCCGCGGCGGTTTCGGCGACAATCTGGTCCAGCCCGGCGTAGAAAACTATAACAAGGATGTATGGGGCGGCCGCGCCACGGTGGAATTTGATAACGGTCCTTTATTCGTCCGCCTGTCGGGCGATTACATCAAGGACACCAGCGATCCGCGCCAAGGCCACCGCCTGATTACCAGCCTGTTCACCCGCGCGCCGGTGTTGGACAATGTTTATGACACACGGGCGGGTCTGAATGTCGTGGATCAGGAAGTCGAAGCCTACGGCGGCGCGCTGGCCGTGGCACTTGAGGTCGGCGAAAATATCACGCTGAAAAGCATCACTGGTTACCGCGAAGATAAATCCACCACGCCAATCGATTTCGACAGCCTGCCCGGCGCCGATCTGGACGTTCCGGCAATCTACAATAATGACCAGTTCAGCCAGGAATTGCAGCTGCTGTATGAAGGCGACAAGCTGAACGGCGTGCTCGGCGCCTATCACCTTGATGCCAATGCGTTCACCGCATTCGACGTAGCATTGTTCACCACCGGTGCGTTGCCCGTCGTTGGCTTACCGGGATTGAATGCGCAAACCTTGGGTGAAGTCGGCACCAAGACCTGGTCGGTATTTGGCGATTTTACCTATGATGTCACTGACCAATTCGCAATCTCGCTCGGCGGCCGTTACACCAATGACAAGCGGACATCGCGCATCCTGCGGACCACATTTATCGGCGGCTTCTCCGATCTGTTTGATGGCACCGGCAGGCCGCTGGTGGTCACATCCGATTTCCAGGGCAGCCAGACCTTCAAGCAATTTACTCCGCGCGCTTCGATCAGCTTCAAACCCAGCGAGAACCACCATTTCTACATCTCCTATTCGCAGGGTTTCAAAGGCGGCGGCTTCGACCCGCGCGGCCAAAGCACGCAGGCGCCCGATCTGAACGGCAGCGGCGCACGGGATGCGGAAGATATCTTCAACTTCCTCAGTTTCGACCCTGAAACGGTGGATAGTTATGAAATCGGCTGGAAGGCATCGCTGCTCGAAAACCGTCTGAACATCAGCCTTGCCGCGTTCAAGGGTGATTACAGTGACGTCCAGATCCCGGGTTCGGTCGGGTTTGATCGCGATGGCGATGGGATCAATGAAAGCTTCGCCGGAATCACCTCCAACGCCGCCAGTGCCGATGTAAACGGCCTGGAATTTGAAGGCCGCGCGCTTGTCGGGCGCGATTTTGCCGGGGCGGGTAGCCGGTTTAATGTGAACTGGTCGCTCGGTTATCTCGATGCCAAATTCAACACCTTCATTGATGCGTTGGGCAGGGATGTGGCGGGAGCGCGGGTGTTCCAGAACACACCGGAGTTCACCGTCCACGCCGGGTTCGATCTTGGTTTGCCGGTGGCGGCGGGCATGGTCGATTTCCTCGGCTCGGTGTCCATGCGCAGCGATGCCAGCCAGTTCGAAGTGCGTAACGCCTTCCTCGATCAGGATGGCTTTGCGCTGGTCGATGCCAGCATTGTCTATACCGACAATTCCGATCGTTTCTCCATCGGGGTGCACGGCAAGAACCTGTTCGACAAACGCTACATCGTATCGGGATACAATTTCGTCTCGGGAGGAACCGGTGGTCTGCCGTTCCGCTCGACACTGGGGCTGGAAGGCACCTTGACCGGTTTCTACGGTGATCCGCGGCGGTTCTATGTCGCGGGAGAAGTTCGCTTCTAAAGCGGCTGAGTTGCCCCGCAGCAATGATTACCAGATAGCGACCCCATAAAAAATGTGCCCGGCGAGACTGTCTCGCCGGGCAAAGGTCCGGACGGGAATGCTCCTGTCCTTCGGGTCGCCGCAGCCGTATCTCCCGAATCGAACTTGAGTTTAATACGGATATATCCGTAACCCGCGTTTTGGCGTTAAAGATAATGAAAATTGCGATTGTTTTGATACGTTTTTATTGATGTATTTCAGATTATATAACTTTTCTATCTGTACGAAATGGTACAGACTAAATAAAACGTTGTAATCTAGCGCTTGAGTCACAAAATAAAGCGTATCGATTGCCATTTTTTTTGGGCGCGATCGGCAGGGAGAATTGATCTCCCGCCCTGCGATAGAGGGCGAGATTGCGTGCAAATTGATCAATCGACGATCGGGAATGATTTATTGTCCCGCATCTCATCTGCTGACTTTGCCTTGCTTTCCGCTGATCTTGTCCTTGTCGATTTGCCCAGAGCTATGGAACTGTCATCGCCGGGCCAAATGATCGCCCATTGCTGGTTTCTCGAAGATGGTATCGCCTCGATGGTGGCCACATCGCGCGACGGGCAGGAAACCGAAGCCGGAATTGTTGGGCGCGAAGGCATGACCGATGTCGCCACATTCTTGGGTGCCTCCCATACGCCGCTGCGTTCCTTCATCCAAATTCCCGGACATGGGCTGCGTTTGCCGGTCCGCACGATGACGGCTGCATATGCAGCCAGCGAGACGATCAGGGCGACATTTAATCTGTTTGCTCATGATTTGTTTTGCCAGGTCGCGCAGACAGCGCTCGCCAATGCGTCATATTCTGTCGAGGAACGCCTCGCACGTTGGCTGTTGATGTGTGGTGACCGGCTGGGGAGTGACGACATTGCGCTGACCCATGAGTTTTTGTCCGTAATGCTGAATGTCAGGCGGGCAGGCGTAACGCTGGCCATTCAATCATTGCAAGGCGCCGGGTTCGTGGAACCTCGGCGCGGGGCGGTGCGCATCGTAGATCGCGACGGTCTCGAACGCTCTGCTCGTGATGCTTATACGGCGCATCCTCGTCGTGAACTGGTAAAGTAACGGGAAGACAGTCTAAAGCTAGCCAAGCCGAACGCTGACCATTCTCAATATGTACGAAATCGTACAGACATATCCTTACAATTAGCCCAGATTATACGACTCGCTACACTTGGTCGAAGGGATCTGTCTTGGAACAAAGTGAATGGATCGCACGCCGCAATATCAAAAATTTCTCGATCTTGTTCAGGGGGTCGCGGGACGTTGGCCTGAAACATGTCCTAATCCGGCTCCTTCGCGAAGAGCGCAAGAAACTTCCATACTATTCCGGCGGCCCTCCTAAACACGATGAAGCAGCATGACGGCGGCCTGATTCGGGCAGTCGTCAACCTTTGCGCCACGGCCGCGCTACACACAAATTTCCCAACGCGACTGATACAGAAACCGCCTGCGAATAGCGTTGCGTTCGGCGTGCTGCCCGGCATTCAAGCACCCGATTGCGAGTTCGCGGCCTAGTCTGTAAGCAATAGCTCAGTGACACTAACAGATTCAGGCCTTGAGGCTTGTCACAAGGAGATTACGATGGCCGGACTGTGGTTTGACGAACTCGAAGTAGGCCAAAAATTCGATCATCCGATCCGGCGAACAGTCACCGAAACCGACAATGTCCTGTTTACCGCCATGACGCATAATCCTGCGCTGCTTCATCTCGACGAAGAGTATATGAAGGGCACCGATTTCGGACAGCGGATCGTCAATTCCGCCTTCACTCTGGGCCTGATGGTCGGGATTTCGGTTGGCGATACGACATTGGGTACGGCGGTGGCTAATCTGGGCTGGGATGAAGTGCGGTTTCCGAAACCTTTGTTTCATGGTGACACCGTCAATGTGATCACGGAGGTGATTGAGCTGCGCGATTCCAAGTCCCGGCCCGAGGCGGGGATCGTCACCTTTCTGCACAAGGCATTCAACCAGCATGGCGATCTGGTGGCCACCTGCAAGCGGTCCGGGCTCCAGCACAGGAAGCCAGCCAAGTGAGTGCCCTGCCGCTTCGTTCGATGCTGTTCATCCCGGGTGACAGTGAAAAGAAATTGGGCAAAGTAGATGATTGCGGCGCGGATGCGGTAATCCTCGACCTTGAGGATTCCGTGGCGCCCGAAAACAAGGCGCTAGCGCGAAAACTGGTCTCCGAATTCATCGCCGGAAGGCCGCTGGACCAGCGCAAGCTGCAGTTGTGGGTCAGGGTCAATCCATTTGATAGCGGCATGACATTGACCGATCTGGCAGCAATTATTCCGGCTGTTCCGGACGGGATCATGCAGCCCAAAACCGATGATCCAGACGATGTCCTCAGGCTGTCCTATTATCTGGATGCGCTGGAGACTGCGCACGGGATCGAAGCGGGTTCCATAAAGATTTTGCCGGTGGCAACCGAAACCGCCGTGGCGCCGTTCCATTTGGGCGAATTTGCGGCGGCAAAGCTCGACCGGCTATTGGGTCTGACGTGGGGGGCGGAGGATCTGTCTGCTGCGCTGGGGGCCAGTAACAATCGCGATGCCAACGGTGAATGGGCCCACACCTACAAGATGGCGCGTTCGCTGTGCTTGCTGGCCGCGCATGCCAGCGAAGTGCAGGCCATCGATACGCTGTATGTCGATTTCCGCGACGACGAAGGCCTGCGGGCGTCCTGCCGCGCGGCCCGCGCCGAAGGCTTCACAGGGCGGCTGGCGATCCATCCAGCGCAGGTTGCCGGGATCAACGAATGTTTCACTCCATCGCCTGACGAAGTCACCCACGCACGGCGGGTGCTTGATGCGTTTGCGGCCAAT
>JBBKWK010000058.1:0-9494 GCA_037968915.1 Pontixanthobacter sp. | reverse complement strand
GAATCGGTAGCCAAGCGGGTCTAGCCCAAACTGGCCGGACCAAATGCCTCTGGCAGCAGCGCCGACAATTTCACTCGCTTCACTGTATCGGGCCCGACGCACAGCACATCAGGGTCGGTACCGCCCAATGCGGCGAGTTCATACAGCACTTGCCGGCACCGTCCGCACGGCGTGATCGGCGCCCCGCCTCCCTTATCGCCAGGCCCCGTCACCGCGACTGCTTGCAATCCGCCACGCACTCCGTCTGCCATCGCTTTCGCCACGGCAATCGTTTCCGCGCACAGCGCCATGCCGTAACTGGCGTTTTCGACGTTGGTCCCGGTCACCACGCTGCCATCGGCAAAACGCAGCGCCGCGCCGACCGCGAAATTGGAATAGGGCGAGTAGGAATGCGCCGCGGCAGCGCGGGCCGCAGCAATCAGCTGCTTGTCTTGCTCGATATCATTCACGGTTGCACCACCACCCAGCGGATCGGATCATCACTCGCCTCGCTACGCAAAGCTTCGTTGGCCGTCCATAGCAGCCATGGCCGCCCGGCATATTCCGGCTCCAATCGGGTACGGGTGAGCCACAGATTTCGGTCCAGCTGCTGGGCGAGCCCGTAACGCTTCTCGAACTCGGGATCGATCTTGAGAATTACTGCCTTGCCCGAATGATTCTCGATCTGGTTGATCAGCGTCATCAACTCGCTTTCGACCGCCGCATCGCTGACCTGCTTTTCGCATTTATCGGCCGTCCGGCTGAGTTCAATCGCAGGGGGCAACAACGAATTGTCGCGCGGTACCATCGTCACGAAATTGGCGGATTGCCCATCGGCCATGGTGCAAGGATCGAACGCATGCACCGCGCCAATTTGTAAATTGGCTTCCTTCGCTGAGGCGAAATTGCGGGAGAAACGCGCGTCCTGTCCGCTCGCTCCATCGCTGGCATCCAGATAGGCAAAGCTGGCACCCAGCGCCCGCAATGTACGAAATTTGATCGTCCCGTCCTGCTGGCCCGCGATTACCCCTTGGTCTGGATAGATATCTTCCGGCGGGGTCCAGTGATTGACCTGCCACCACAGCCAGCCTCCGACACCCACGGCGATCAGCAGCAATGCCGCGGTAATCCGCAGCCTCCAGGGTGATCCTTTGCGTTTTCTAGCCATGCGTCCAATTCTCAATTCTGGGCATTCAGCCCTTGATATGGAGGACACAGATGAGCGTAAACAGCCGCCGTGCGGTGGCAAAATCGGTGTCGATCTTGCCCTCCAGCCGCTCGAGCAGCAATTCGGCAGCCCCATTATGCACCCCGCGCCGCGCCATATCGATTGTTTCGATCTCGGCCGCGGTCGCTTTCCGAATCGCTTGATAATAACTTTCGCAAATGGCGAAATAATCGCGGATCGGGCGGCGGAACCGGGCAAGGCCAAGCACCAGCGTTTCCAGTTCCGCCTCGTCAGCACCGCGAATAGTCAGCTGCAACCGTCCGTCGCGAACCGCGAGAGACAGGCGGTACGGGCCATCATGGCCGCCCTCTGCCGCGCGCACCGGCTTGAAAGTATTTTCCTCGATCAAATCGAAAATTGCCACGCGCCGTTCCTGCTCGACATCGGCATTGCGCCACAGGATCGTGTCCTCGTCGAGCGTAATGTGGGAGATTGTGTAATCGGGCATCGTCCGCCGCTTTCGCAGATGCACGGGGGGCGGCGCAAGACATTCCGAAATCATCCCCACTATCCACAAGCGATTGCGACTATCCGGCACTTGCCTTCCGCATCGATTAGCGCGCAAAGCGGGCAGATGGCCGATCAAAATCTTCTCTCGCGACCCGATGCCGACACCCAGAAAATCCGTACTTTACCCTCGAATATCGAGGCGGAGGCGGCGTTTTTGGGCGCAGTCCTGATCGACAATCGGGTGCTGGAGGAACTGCCCTCCCCGATTCGGCCCGAACATTTCTACGAACCGGTCCACCAACGGGTGTTCGAACGCATCCTGACCCTGCTTGATCGCAGCGCTGTGGTCACCCCGGTTACGCTCAAGCCCTATTTCGAAGCGGACGAGGCGCTGAAGGAACTGGGCGGGATCACCTATCTGGCCCGGCTGACCGCCGATGGTCAGGGTCTGCTCGCACCGCGCGAACTGGCGGAACAGATTTACGACCTGGCGCTGCTGCGCGAACTGGTCAGCGTTGGCCGCAATTTGGTGGAAGGCGCACTCGACACATCAGAAGATGTCGCGCCGATGCTGCAGATTGAACAGGCGGAAGCGTCGCTGTTCAAGGTTGCAGAGGGCGCCTCCAGCCAGAACGAAGCATCATCGTTTGGCATGGCGACCCATAAAGCGCTCGGCATGATCGAAATGGCGATCAATTCGGGCGGCAATATTTCCGGCAAAACCACCGGCCTCAATTCGATCAACCAGAAGGTTGGCGGATTGCACGATTCCGATTTGATCATTCTGGCGGGCCGGCCGGGCATGGGGAAAACCGCGCTAGTCACCAATATCGCGTTTAACTGCGCGGACCGTTTCCTGCGCGACAAGGCCGACGGCATTGAAGAATCGGTTGGCGCACCGGTGGCATTTTTCAGTCTGGAAATGAGCGCCGATCAGCTGGCCACGCGTATCCTGTCAGAACAGGCAGGGATTTCTTCGGAACTGCTGCGCATGGGCAAGATCAGCCGTGACGATTTCCAGCAATTGTCCTTCGCCAGCCAACGGCTTGCCGAATTGCCGCTCTACATCGACGATACACCCGCGTTAACAATCGCCGCGCTGCGCACTCGCGCCCGGCGATTAAAGCGCAAGCATGATATCGGCCTGATCGTGGTCGATTATCTCCAATTGCTCCAGGGATCGGGCCGCGCAAACGACAACCGCGTGAATGAAATTTCCGAAATCAGCCGGGGCCTCAAAACTCTGGCCAAGGAAATCGAAGTTCCGGTGATTGCGCTGTCACAGCTCAGCCGTGCGGTCGAACAGCGTGACGATAAACGTCCGATGCTGTCTGATTTGCGCGAATCGGGTTCGATCGAGCAGGACGCCGATATGGTGTGGTTCGTGTTCCGCGAAGATTATTACGTCGCATCGCGCGAACCCCAGCGCCCGGTGGAAACCGACGATACCAAGACCCACGAAGCCCACGCCACCTGGATGGCCGACATGGAACGCGTTTACGGCCTCGCCGAATTGATTGTGGCCAAACAGCGCCACGGCGCGACCGGCAAAGTACGGATGCGGTTTGAACCGCGGATCACCAAATTCTCCGATCTGGCGGATGACGAACTGCGCGGGGAATATGACTAATCCCTGCGGACCAGATGTCTACAGCCCGAGGTTCAACCTGCGGCTGACATTGTAATCGACCACTGCGACCAGAAACCAGGCGAGGTTCCAGCGGATGCGGTTGAATATTGTTGCCCGCTGTTCGTTTGATTGCGGGGTGATTTCTTCGCTCGCGGCCAGATGCTGGCCAATAAAATCGCGTAACCGATCTGCCAGCGCGGCATCCTCGATCCGCAGCATCAGTTCCAGATTCACATAGAGACTGCGCATATCGAAATTGGCGCTGCCGATATACACGGCGTCATCCACCACGATCAGCTTTGCGTGCAATTTGCAGGCCATGAATTCCCAGACCTTCGCGCCGTGACCAAGCAGGTAATGGTATAGCGAGCGAGTTGCGCCGATGGTGGCGTTATTGTCTGATTTGCCCGCCATAATCAGCCGGACGGAACCCCGTTTCGCCATTCTCCCAATGCGCCGGGTCATGGTGTTGGACGGTGAAAAATAGGCCATCATCATGTCCAACCGGGTACCGCAATCAATGTCCCGCCGGATCGCCTGCGCCCAACTGGACGGAGTGCGGGTGGGTCCGCCGATTAGTAATTGGACCGGGCCATCACCCGTATCCCAATCGCGGATCATCCTGCTGATCGCACGCCAATTGGCGTTGGGATTGGCAGTCCATTGCTGCAAATTGTCAAACCAGCGGGACAATTGCGCAACGGCCGAACCCTTGATTGTCAGCCCCATGTCATTCCAGCCATTAGCCTCTGGCGGAGCAAAATAGTCATCGGCAATGTTGAATCCGCCGAGCATCGCAGTGGTGCCGTCGGCGATGGCTAGTTTCTGGTGGTTACGGATCAGATAACGCTGGGACCAGCTCGCACTAAACACATGATAGGTTCCGCCTGCATCACGCAGTGGCTGAAGAAAGGCTTCGTCTGCGCTGGCGCCAAACCCGTCGATGATCAGCACTACATCGGCGCCGCGCCCGGCTGCATGGATCAAGGCGTCTCGAACTCTTGTACCGGCACCGTCCTCGGCAAAAGTGTAAAAGCACAGGCGGATCGATTCGCTGGCCTCGGCGATCAGCGTGAGCAGCCGTTCCAGCCGATCTTTCCCATGCGGATAGAAAGTCAGATCTTGGTCTTGGGCGTTGACGGAAAAGGGTGGCACATCATGGAAGGCGGCTCCGCGG
Organism: Pontixanthobacter sp.; assembly: GCA_037968915.1. Lineage (GTDB taxonomy): Bacteria > Pseudomonadota > Alphaproteobacteria > Sphingomonadales > Sphingomonadaceae > Allopontixanthobacter. The sequence goes on along the minus strand of JBBKWK010000058.1, from coordinate 5,030 downwards.
CCTGATGATCCTTCTGCGCCCATGCAAAGTCGCTCTAACGCGCTGGGCTGGCCTACGCAAATCCTTGACTCGCCGCCGCCCTCAGCCTATCCGACCCACTTTCCTGCTAGACATAGAAATTGGAGTGCCAAATGGCGCGCGTTACAGTCGAAGATTGTGTCGACAAGATCCCCAACCGGTTTGACCTGGTGTTGCTGGCTTCCCAGCGTGCCCGTGAAATTTCCGGCGGCGCAGAACTGACTATTGACCGTGACCGGGACAAGAACCCGGTTGTCGCATTGCGCGAAATCGCGGAACAGACCGTCAAGCCCAAACATCTGATGGAAAGCGTTGTTATCGGCCTGCAGAAAATTCTGCCCGACGATGAAGATGACGCGGATGAAATCGGCTCGCTCAGCCAGTCGGCAGAGGCGCTCCGGATCACCGCATCCGCGCCGACCCGTTCAACCTCGATCGGTTCCGACTACGAGGGCTGATCTGGCCTGATCCGGGCGAGATTACCCGCCTTGCAACAAAGGGCCGCTCCTTCGGGGGCGGCCCTTTGCATTGGGGCTCTGCGCGTGTCGGCTCGAATTTAACCCCCTCGACCCCGTTGGCTGCACTCGGTAGTCTGCCAGGACTTGCGCGGCATATACGGGGCGGAACGATGAGCGATATTCCCGAAGCATTGACCGATTTGGCGGCGGCAGGGCTGGTCGCCAGAGCAGTCGAACCATCGGCGGGGGAGAGTTGGCTTTCGCCCGAACACGAACACTGCCTAAATTGCGCATTGGCGCTCGATGGTCACTATTGCGCCAATTGCGGGCAAAGCGCCCATGTCCACCGCACATTAAGCGCTTTTTTCCATGATTTGCTTCACGGCGTTCTTCATTTCGAAGGCAAGATATGGCGCACGCTGCCGGTGTGGGTCTGGCGCCCTGGCCGTCTGACACGGGAATATATCGACGGCAAACGGGCCAAATATATCTCGCCGATCGCGCTGTTCCTGTTCGTGGTTTTCGTCACCTACGCGCTATTCTCCGCTTTGGGCGGAGGGATCAAGCTGGACGCAGAGAGCGCGCCGAACGCTGAGGCAACCATGCAGGAAGCCTATGCAGAGGTTGATGCGGCGGTGGCATTAAAACAGGCCGAGCTGAAAACTACGACTGATGATCCAGCGAAAATTGCCAAGTTGGAATCCGAACTGGCGGAACTGACGCAGCAGCGCAGAACGATGGCCGCCATCGGCGATGTTACCGGCGTAGATATTGGCGATACCCCAAGCGATGATTTGCAAATTTCCGAAGCAATCAACGACGGCGAGGTGCGCAAGGCCTGGCAGAAAGCCAAGGATAATCCGCAGCTGCTGATCTACAAATTGCAAACCAATGCCTACAAATTTGCCTGGCTGCTCATCCCGTTAAGCGCACCCTTCGTATGGTTGCTGTTTCCATTTCAACGGCGGTTCAAGCTGTATGACCACACGGTGTTCGTCACCTATTCGATAGCATTCATGCTGTCGCTGGTCGGCATCGCCAGCCTGTGCGCTTATTTCAACGCGAGCGGCCTGATCGCGCCGTTGCTGCTCTACGCGCCATTCCATCTCTACCGCCAACTGCGCGGAACCTATGAACTAAGCAGACGCGGCGCAATCTGGCGGATGCTGGTGCTTAGCATCTTTTGCTGGATCGCGGTCTTGTTGTTCGTAATTGGCATAACGGTGGCAGTGAGCGGTTAATTTCGCCCACTGCCTGTAGTCAGATTACGCCAGAACGTTACGCGCCCTGCGGGGCCGTATCGCCTGATCCGCCAAACTTCTTACCCGATTTGGGAATGGCCGAACCGCGCATGGGCTCGATCTTCGTCGGGCCTTTGGGCTCGTTTGGCCGGTCGATCTTGCCGTCCGACATCAGCTGGTCGATCTCGTCACCGGTCAGCGTCTCATATTCCAGCATCGCCAGCGCAATCAGGTGCAATTTATCTTCCTGCTTGGTCAGGATATCAGTGGCCCGTTTGTGAGCATCCTCCACCAAGGTGCGGATTTCGGCATCGATCAGCTTGTTGGTTTCCGCCGAACCCATCGTGCGCTGGGATTGGCCCATGCCCAGATAGCCTTCTTGCTGCTGTTCATACATCAGCGGACCGAGCTTGTCCGACATACCCCATTTGGTGACCATGTTGCGGGCCAGATCGGTCGCATATTGGATGTCCGACGAAGCGCCGGAGGACACTTTGGAGTGACCGAAGATCAGTTCTTCAGCCACCCGGCCGCCCATCGACACCGCCAGATTGGCGTGCATTTTATCACGATGGTACGAATAATTGTCCCGTTCAGGCAGGCGCATAACCATACCCAGCGCGCGGCCGCGCGGGATAATCGTTGCCTTGTGAATCGGGTCAGACGCCTCTTCATTGACCGACACCAGCGCGTGGCCGGCCTCGTGATAAGCGGTCATCTTCTTCTCGTCGTCGGTCATGACCATCGAGCGCCGTTCGGTGCCCATCATAACTTTGTCCTTGGCGTCTTCAAACTCCTGCATCGCCACCAGCCGTTTGTTACGGCGTGCGGCCAGCAAAGCGGCTTCATTGACCAGATTGGCCAAATCCGCGCCCGAGAAACCGGGTGTACCCCGCGCAATCGTGCGCGGATTGACGTCGGGTGCTAGCGGCACTTTCTTCATGTGAACTGCAAGGATCTTCTCGCGGCCTTCGATATCCGGGATCGGCACCACGACCTGACGGTCAAACCGGCCCGGACGCAATAGCGCGGGATCGAGCACATCTGGGCGGTTGGTTGCCGCGATGATGATGATGCCTTCGTTTGCCTCGAACCCGTCCATTTCGACCAGCAATTGGTTCAGGGTCTGCTCGCGCTCGTCATTCGAATTGCCGAGGCCGGAACCGCGATGGCGGCCCACGGCGTCGATTTCATCGATGAACACAATACACGGCGCGTTCTTCTTGGCCTGTTCGAACATGTCGCGCACGCGGCTGGCGCCGACGCCGACGAACATTTCAACAAAGTCGGAGCCCGAAATAGTAAAGAACGGTACGCCCGCTTCGCCCGCAATTGCACGCGCCAGCAAGGTCTTGCCGGTACCGGGCGAGCCGACCAACAATGCACCCTTGGGAATTTGCCCGCCGAGCTTTGAAAAGCGCTGCGGATCGCGCAGGAATTCGACGATTTCTTCCAGTTCCTCGCGGGCCTCATCAATCCCGGCGACGTCCTGAAACGTTACTTTACCCTGCTTTTCAGTCAGCATCTTGGCCTTGGATTTGCCAAAGCCCATCGCGCCGCCGCCGCCGCCCTTCTGCACCTGGCGCAGTGCAAAGAATGCAATGCCAAGGATCAGAATGAAAGGAAGAGCCTGCATCAGGATAACCAGAAGGACATTCATCCGCTCAGGCGCGGTGCCGGTATATTGGACACCCTTTTCATCAAGCAACGCGGTTAGCTGCGTATCGCCCGAAACCGGAGTGGTGGTGAAATTTTCGCCATTTTTCAATTGACCTGCGATCATGTCGTCCGAAATTTGAACCTTCGCAACGGTTCCTTCGGCAACTTTGCCCCGAAAGTCGGAATAACCGATTTCTGTACCAGCGGGCTGTGCGCCGCTGTTGAACATGGTCACGACCATTAGCAGGGCGAGAAAAATCCCGCCCCATACCATCATGCTCTTGATCCATGGATTGGGACCCTGAGGTTCCTTATCTTCATTCATCGGTTTGGCCGTCCTTTTGTGCCGCCAATTAGTGGGTGCCAATATGGGGCTGTCAGCGTGAATGGCAAGCTAACGAGCGCACCAAAATCTATCTACCAGCCTAGAGCGATCCTGACGCTCACCTAAGCGGCCGCACAATGTTTACACGATTCCGTCCCTTTGCGCGCCAAAACAAATCGATGGCATTGGCAATATTTCGCCCGGTTCGTTCTAGTTTATCTAGCCCTTGACCGTCATCAACCACAAGTCCCTGACCGATTATGACCTGCACGCCCGGATTGCCCCGTTATCTTGGCGACCTTCCCTTCGAAATGATTGTAAACAGTAATCTTTGACACGCCCGTAACTGGCGCTATTCCTTTTTTCTGTTGGTGAGAATATCATCACTCGAAGAATGCATGGGTCGCAGCCCGGATGATTATATGATTTATGCCGCGATCGATCGGGCGTCCAATCGGTGTGGCTGGGTTAAATCTTGTGGGCCGGGCCTAGGCCGGGGTGTGGATCTCTGTGGGATGGGGGGCGTATGAACTGGATAGCGATTCGGATGCTTACCGGCGACCGACAGAAGTTCCTCGGCCTGATTTTCGGAATTGCCTTCTCGACCCTGCTGATCTCTCAGCAAATGACCATTTTGGTCAATCTGGTGCAGCGCGGGGCAAACGCGGTATTCAACGAATACACTGCTGATATCTGGGTGATGGACCCGGTCACCCGCACGCCGGAGGTCAATTATGCAATGCCGGCCACCGCCTTGGATGCAGTGCGATCGGTTCCAGGTGTCGAATGGGCCGTTCCGCATTTACGCTCCGCTGCATCGGTCCGCTCCAGCGAGGGCGATCTGGAGGGCGTCGCTATTATCGGGGTGGATGATACCACGCTGATCGGACTGCCGCACAAGATGTTGATCGGCGATGCGTCTTCGTTGGCCGAACCCGATGCGGTTATTATCGATGATATCGGCTCGAGAAAAATGTTCGGCCCAGGGGTCAATCCGGTTGGCGAGCGATTGGAACTGAACGACCGGCGGGCGATCATTCGCGGCGTGGTCGATGCCACACCTACTTTCACCAGCCAGGTGTTTCTCTACACCCGATATTCCCGCGCGCTGACCTATGTGCCCGGAACGCGCAACCGGACAAGCTTCGTGCTCGCCCGCGCCGCACCCGGGGTGACCCCCGATGAACTGGCCGCGCGGATTACCCGGCAAACCGGATGGAAAGCCCGCACACGCGACCAGTTCGCGCAGGATGGCATTGACTTCGTGATCGAGAATACCGGCATCCCGTTCAATTTCGGAATTACCGTAATGCTCGGCTTTATCGTCGG
>JBBKWK010000057.1:0-4502 GCA_037968915.1 Pontixanthobacter sp. | reverse complement strand
CCACCCACTAGCGGACCTCGCCCACAAACATTCGGTCTCTCAAAAAAGACCCCGCGCGAGGCGGGGTCTAAAAGTTGAGAATTTGGCTTTCACCAAACCCTTCGGGTCGCGCATCTCGTCTAGGCTTGTCAGCCATTAGGTCAATGTAATTCGTGGTAAAATTAAAATACCGTTATGAAATAATGCCGGATGAACATAAAAAACTTCAAAACAGGAAAAGTATTTTTCTTTAAGCAAAAACAGACAAGCTCTTCATCGTAAAATAGTATCAATAAAAACCATAGGAAATATTTGATAATATCAGTCCTAATTCATGTGGAGATGCTGCTTCCTTCCGTAAGTTTCTATCGGTCGCAACCATCGCGTTGAAGGTGATTCTGTCGTCCACTTCTCAATCGAAGAGCTAAAGCGGAATGACCGCTTCCCACCCAATAGCGGACGTTCCTTCTATCCAGAACAAACGACATAAGCAGTCATTCCGCTAACCCACAATGCGCAAGACGTTCTGGTTACCCGCAGCGTATCTATCCCAACTTGCCAACAGTGCACGGCGCTTCTCGACCATTTCCGCTCGGTTGTATGCTGCTTCCACATCGCTGGGCAATTTATGCCCAAGAGCCTTTTCGGCAAGTTCGCGCGGGAAATTAGTCTCATCGGCTGCCCATGTCCGAAAGGTCGAACGGAACCCGTGAGCAACCGCGTTACGTCCGGTTTCATCCTTAACCCCCATTACCCGCAAAAGTTTGCAGAGCGTAGCATCGGACAGTCCCTTGCCTTTCTTGAGGCCCGGAAAGACGAGATCAGTATCGGCTGCCCGGTATGAGGCCGCCTTTGTCAACACCGCCAACGCGGCTGGCGCTAGCGTGGCGATATGGGGCTTCGGGTCCGCTTTCCGCCTCTCAGTTTTGACCCGATCTCCCGGAATGGTCCAAAGCTTGTTGGCAAGATCAATCTCGGCCCAAGTCGCGCCGCGAACCTCCCCGCTTCGACGTGCGGTCATGATCAAGAATTCCAGCGCCAGCCGCGAAATGTTTTGTGTTGATCGCAAATTGACCATGAATTCTGGCAATTCTGAATAAGGCAGCGCGGGCATATGCCGAACGCCTTCTGGCTGTCGCGGAAGCCCCTTACCAGCACTGGGCAACAACACCCTGTCTGGCCGGTAGCCTTCGGTATGTGCCCAATCTAGAACAGCAGCGATCCGTTGCCGCACGCGCCTAGCCGTTTCCGGCTTTTCCAGCCAAACATCAAGAAGGACTTCTTTGGCGTCAGCTGGCGTAATTTCGTCGACCGTTCGATCCCCTAGTTTCGGGAATGCGTAGGTTTCCAATGTAGAAAGCCATTGCGCGCCATGCTTGGCATTGCTCCAGCTACTGCGATTTTCATCAATTAAGCGCACAGCCGCTGTTCGAAACGTGGGCACACCTGCCGACCGCTTGCGTTCAGCGACTGGATCGACACCGGCGCGAACCTGAAGTCTCACAGATCGGCATGCTTCACGCGCTTGGGCTAAAGTGACCATTGAAACTGAACCCAGTCCGATGTCGCGCTGGCGCCCCTTGCGGGTGACTCTAGCAACCCAACTTTTGGAACCTCCAGGCGAGACAATCAGAAATAGGCATTCGCCATCACCATATCGTCCCGGTTTCTTCGCTGCTTTGACTGTTGCGGGCGATAAACGATTAGGTCTGGCCATTCCCAATTTCTTTCCCAAGTTTTAACTGCATTACCCGGATACAACGAGAAATGATCAGAAACAAGCGGAGAAGAAAAACCTAGTAGTTTCTGTGGTTAATGAGACTTTAGGGGATCTCTGGGAGTGCTACGCTGGCGGAGAGACAGGGATTCGAACCCTGGGTACGGTTGCCCGCACAGTAGTTTTCGAGACTACCCCGTTCGACCACTCCGGCATCTCTCCGCGGCGCATTTTTTACGGGGCATGCCCGCTCCCTGGTCGATTTGGGAGCGCGCCGGTTAGCTGAAGGGCGCCCGCTTGCCAAGCCCCTATGGTTCAGATGGGCGGCTCAGCTGGCTCCGACTTGTGGACCATACCCATCTGCGGCTTGTATCGCCCCCACCAAAGCCTATATCCTGCTGTCATGGAACGGATCCAGTTCTTCTCAGCTGCGGCTGGCCGCACAATTGATGTGCCCCGCCACGCAAACGCCCGCTTCGGGATCGGCGATGTCGTGCGCCACCGGATGTTCGATTTTCGCGGGGTGATCTTCGATATCGACCCGGTTTTCGCCAATAGCGAAGAATGGTACGAATCAATTCCCAAAGATATTCGCCCAAAGCGCGAACAGCCTTATTACCACCTGCTCGCCGAAAATGAAGAATCGTCTTACGTTGCCTATGTCAGCCAGCAGAACCTGCTGGGCGACTCCGAAGGCGGTCCGGTCGATCACCCCAGCGTGCCAGAATTATTCAGCGACTTCGAAAATGGTCGTTATCGAATGCGCCGCTCACTCACGCATTGATCTGACACGGACATTAATTCGTCTAGTCTTTGAGTTTCCATCCGGATTTGAGCACCCGGTACGTCACTATGGCAAGCACCAGATTGAGCACTAACAGGCCGCCAGCTGCACCCAGCACCGCCACGTTAGTGTCACCGATGTCGCTTTGCCCCAGAAAGCCGAAACGAAAGCCGGAAATCACGTAGAAAAACGGGTTCAACCTGCTGATAGTCTGAAACAGCGGGGAAAGATTGTCGATCACGTAAAATGTACCCGACAGTAACGACAATGGAGCCACAACGAAATTTGTGACCGCCGCATTATGGTCGAATTTCTCGGCCCAGATCGATGCCAGCAGGCCCATTAACGCCAGCATTGCCGCGCCCATCAGACCAAACCAGCCTACCGCCCATGGGTGTGACATGGATAATGATACACCCGGCCATAGCGCCATAGCCAATCCTACAGTCAGGCCGACGAGGATTGCCCGAGTGACGGCGGCTAACACAATCCCGGCCATCAACTCGCCCTCCGACAAAGGCGGCATCAACAGGTCGATAATGGTACCTTGGATCTTGCCCGCGAGCAGCGAAAAGCTGGAATTGGCGAAGGCGTTTTGCATCATGCCCATGACGATCAGGCCCGGAGCAACGAATGTCGCGAAGGGTACCCCGAGCACTTCTCGCCCGGAACGCCCCCCTGCTCCGCCCAATGCAACGGTGAAAATCACCAAAAAGAGTAGAGTTGTGACCGCTGGCGCCCAAATCGTCTGCGTCTGCACCTTGAGAAATCGCCGAACCTCCTTAATATAGAGACTCCACAGCCCGATGCGATTAATGCCGTGAATTATTGGCACGCCGCGCGGGCTGAACCGGCTTCCTCCGCCGGTGAAGCTTCCAGCACCACTTATCGCGGTGCCGGGCTTTTCTGGGTTTTGTTGGGTGCGGGCTTGATCGGCCATGAGGGCGCGCCTAGTGCCATCAGCTTCCGCTGGCAAGCCCGGCGAAACCTGTTTTGATATTGGATTCTTGTGAATGAGCTGGACTGACGAACGCATCGGTACCCTGAAGAAGTTGTGGGAAGGCGGTTCGACCGCTAGCCAGATAGCCGAGGAATTGGGCGGCGTGAGCCGCAATGCCGTGATTGGCAAGGCGCACCGCCTTGGTCTGAAATCGCGCCCGTCACCGGTAAAGGCCAACGACAAGAAGGTCGATACGAAGAAACCTGCGGCAACCCCGCCGGCCAAGAAAGCCGTGTCCAAACCGGTTAGAAGACCTGCACCAAGAACACAGGCTGCCAAACATCCGCCCCGCCCCGTACCGCCTGTGGCGTCGCATGCTACGCCGGAAGGGAAAGATATTCCTTCGCAGCCCATGCCGAACCCGTCGACCAATTTGCCAAAGATTGTTTCGGTCGGACCAGGCGGATACCTGCGTCAGGGCCCCGGGGACCAGCCGCCCCCGATCCCGCCCGCACCGCCGCGCCGTCTGGTGCCGGCCAAGCCGAGTGCGGAAATTTCCGAAAAGACCAGCCTGCTGGATTTGAGCGACAAGGTCTGCCGTTGGCCGATGGGCCATCCCGGCGAACCGGATTTCCATTTTTGCGGCGTCGATGTGAACCCGGGCTTCCCTTACTGCGTCGAACATTGCGGCCGGGCGTTTCAGGCGCAGCTGCCCCGCGGTTCGCGCCGCCCGCCCCCTCCACTGCCATTTGGCGGGCCGAGGGTCCGATAGACCTGAGCTTCTCTGCACGAACCATAGCGACCCGCCCGAACCGGCGGGTCGTTTTCGATTTGGCTGCACTGGGCGAGGACGAATTGCCGCGCCCCCTTGCCTGAACTTCTACTCTGCCGCATCGACGCACCATGACTTTCGTGGCCCGGCTTTTCTTGATTCTGACTTTGACGTTGTCGGCATGTAACGGCAGCGGGCCTGCGGCTGATGGCCCAGTGGTGCTGGCACCGTCCAGTTTGCAACAAGCGCTGGAAGATGTGGCAGACGCATGGGCAGCGCAGGGTCATGACGTGCCCGTCCTGTCCTTCGC
>JBBKWK010000056.1:0-6944 GCA_037968915.1 Pontixanthobacter sp. | reverse complement strand
AGAACCTGAATTGGCGAAATGCTCGAGTAGGTATCTTTCTTGATACGCGAACCCGTAACCACGATGCCGCCTGCGCTGGCCTGATCGTCGACAACACCTTCAGTGATATCAACTTGAGTGTCCTGCGCGCACTCTCCGGTGGCAGCATCAATTGCGCAATCTTCAGCGGCAGTATCCTGCGCTGCGGCCGATGCCGAGAAAACGAGAGCCATGGCGGAAACTGAGCAGGCCAGCCCCTTCAATGTGTTTGCTTGATACTTTTTCATAATTACCCCGGTTGTAAAAGCGTTCTTGAGTGATCGAAAAAATGCCTGAAATCAGCGGTTAGAACCGCCAGGCCCTCAATGATCTTCAAATCTGGATGATAGTTTCAGTCCTTACTATGTCGTGTTTGTGCAATAGCTTGATGCACTTGTCAAAGCCGGTTGGCGCTTTTCAATTCGCTGTTGCGTTAATCCCACAGTCATCAAATTGCAGTCGACTCATCCCACCACTGTCGCATTGCATTTATCCGCGCCGACGGATGGGCCGGACACAATGTTGGTCCGAGTGCAGGGTTGATTATCGGCAGGCCGAAATGGTGGCGCAGCGCTCAATAGATCACTGGATGCGCCCGCATTTGAGGCCATACTGATCATTGACATGAGCGTAGTTTCTGCTGGGCGACGTCCTTGCCTTTAGCGCCCAACCGCAAGTTAACGTGGACAATTTAGCTTCTGATTGCCGCTTTCCTGGCAACGACTGGCTAGCGCATTAAGAAGCCGAGTAGGCGATCTGGGACATATTCTGGCGTCCATACGGCAGCCAAACATTCCAATAAATCCAAGTGCAGATTAGCCTTCAGATATCGCGGCACGTTCCCACATTGCACCCAAGCCAGCCTGCGAAGCGATTTGGTCGATCCACTCGCCTACCATGCCGACTTCTTCGTCAAACACCTGGCTGGAACTTTGCTCCACGCCCTTCTGCTCAGTGGCGGCATAATCTCCGCCGAGTTTTGCGTGGGACTTAAAAATCGCAGAGTTAGCGGCGCTATCAATTTGCGCTATGGTGATGTCCAAGCCGGAAAATTGTGCAATCGCGCGCAAACTCCCCGCACGATCATCGTTGAAGCGGTCACTTTCAAGCGAACGCATCCTCACGCCCGACGGGCCGCTCAGGTTCGCCTCGAACCACCTGCGCTGTAGTAGCCAGGCAAGCCCTGCAACTTGCAGATCGCTAAGTAGGAAATTCTCTCGCGGATCGATTCCCAACTCCAGCGGAGCGTATGACTGCACTTCAAGATAAAGGTTCCGCGCCCAGCGCCTCCCCATAAGTCCCTTACGATTAACTGACCGGAGGAAGGCCAGAAGGCTGTTGCTTAACATCACAGCTTTCGCTTCGGGGACGGCCTGCATTAAACTCGGAAGCAATCGATTTGCATGGTTGGTGGGCTTTACAAACACTGCCTGCTGCACGCCGCCAAGGCTGGTGCGAGGGCGGGCCAACAGCTTGAGGCAAGGCCCGATAAAACGGGCTCCCGCATCCCCTGCATTGGCGAGGCTAGCGATAATCCCCGGCTCGCTCATCCCAGTGGCCACTCCGTCGATATTCATCGTTCGCACAAGCAAGGTTGAACGGCAAAAAGCAGTGTGAAAGATGAAATGCAGCGGCCCGGTTTCGGGCTGAACTGCAGCGAGGTCATCAAGCGGAATGGTTGCGGAGTCCAACGCAGTTTCAGGCGTGTAATCAGCAAGGAATTTGGCCCCCGAGAATGCGCTTGCTGGGAGATGCAAAAACTGTGCCTGCCCCGTTTTCAAGTCTATTCGATGGGGTACCCAATTCGGGTCTGAGGAAAGAAGCGCTTTGTTGGCCATGAATTTCAAATTACTCAGCAGGCAGGGTGACAAACAGCCCGGGAGGGCCAAAGCCAGTTGGCAAGTCGATAAATTGCGGGAGCTTAGCCGATTCTGGTGCCCTTAACCCCGGTCTGGCCCTCGATCCTGATGAAATAGCTGTTAAGCGCTGCCTTTTTGAAAATCACGCTTTGGCCCGGTTTAAGCGCACGCAGGCGCGATGGTACGTTGTTGATTTGCCAAACCGCACCCTCTTCTGTTTGAAACGTCCAGGTATTGCGGCGGGTCTGGCGGACACTGGTGATTGTTGTTTCCAACATGTCGAGTTGGTCTTCATCACCCACCTTGCCATCACCAAACCAGCCGATATCGGGCAGCGCAAAGCCGAACAAGCGGCGCCGGGTTTGTTTAGCCGCCTCTTTGTCGACGATCCTCAAATCGCCGCTCTCCTGTGCGGCTACCACGACACCTACCGCGCTGTCGAAACACGCAAGCCGCTCAGCATTGCCGACAATGTTGCGGCATGATTTAAGTGCTTCGAATTCGCTGGGCTGGGCATTCGGCTCTTGCGCATATGCGGCCGAGGCACCCCCGAATGCTGCGCCAATAAAAAGGATATTCCGGCAGTTGCGGATCATAGGATGAATCATCGGGAGGTCCTTAAAGGTGTATTTCTAACGGGTTTCAGGGAGAGATTGCCACAGGTGGCGACTGCTTCCAACTGTAACTAGAATGACACACTGGTTGCAGCAAGTCGCGAAATTGCGATTGATATGATTGAAGTCGCTCGGTCACCCTCATAGACGGACCAAATTCGGGCTAGGGCCTGATATGCAATTTTCACACACAATTGGGTGCCGCCGTGGTGCCCATCCTTAAGGGGAATGGAATGTCCAACCGTTTTACCAAGTCTGCGCTACTCGCAGGCACCGTCATGGCTGGTGCCATGATCGCTACACCTGTCGTCGCGCAAGACGTGGCGTCTGATGGCGCAGCGGAAACTTCAAATGAAAACTTTATCGTTGTAACCGGCTCACGCATTCAGCGCCGGAACGTTGATACCGCCGCTCCTGTCGCTGTAGTCAATGCCGAAGAATTTGCGCTTTCGGGTACCGTCAACGTCGAAAACGTGATCAACACGCTTCCTCAAGTTGTACCGGGTTCGACTTCGTTCTCGAACAATCCTGGTAGTGGCACCGCGACACTGAACCTTCGTGGTCTCGGTTCGCGACGCACTCTCGTGCTCGTTAACGGCCGCCGTTGGATGTCTTACGACACCGATCAGATCGTCGATCTGAACACCATTCCTTCGTTCCTTCTTGACTCCGTCGATGTTGTAACCGGCGGTGCATCGGCCGTTTACGGTTCGGACGCGCTCGCAGGTGTCGTCAACTTTCGCTTGAAAGAAGTTGAAGGCGTCGAAATGGGTGGTCAGTATTCGATAACCGATCGCGGCGATGGTCAGCGCTTTCAGGTCAACGGTGCTATCGGCACTTCGCTCGGTGATGGCCGCGGTAACGCGACAATTTACGCTGAATATTACAAGCGTGACTCCATTTTCCAAAGTGACCGGGACTTCTCAAACTTCGCACTTAGCGATCGGTCTTTTGGCCCGCTCCTGAGACAGGGTGGTTCGTCGCTGATCGAGCAAGGCCGTTTGGCATATCGCGGTAACGGCAGCACAGCCGGTACTGCTTTCGCTCCCAATGGTCTGGCCGTGTTTAACACACCAGGGCAGATTTCGGCGCGTAACGGTGAAACGTATAACTACGCTCCCGCAAACTATCTGATGATCCCACAAGAACGCTATCTTGGTGGCGGTTACGCTAATTATGAATTCAGCGATGCCGGCCACGAAGTGTATGGCGAAGTTTCGTTCGTTAACAACCGTGTTGCCCAAGAACTCGCTCCGACGCCGATCTTGGTCAACCAAAACATTAATATCGCGACCCTCTCGCCGTTTTTCACTGCTGATACAATCAGCCAGCTGCGCCAAATTGACGCCAGCGAAACCGGTACGCAAGCAAACGATGGTTTGGTCAGCGTTCAGGTTCGTCGTCGTTTGACGGAAGCCGGTAGCCGTAATTCACTTGACGAGCGGACAGCATACCGCGTGTTGGGCGGCGTTCGTGGTCCAATCACGGACACGATCAATTACGATGCGTATTATTCCTATGCACGCACCCGTAACTCAAACATTCAGCAGGGTAACGCGTCTATTTCGCGCTTCACAGCTGGCCTTGATGGAACCGGTCCAACTCCAATTAACATCTTTGGTTTTGGTACTCTGACCCCTGCAATGGTCGATGCATTCCGGATTCAGGCCCAGAATGGTGACGTCTCCACGCTGTCGGTTCTGACCGGGGTAGCATCAGGTACATTCGGCGATTTCGCGATTGGCGGGGCCGATCCTGTTGGTTTCGCTGTCGGTGTTGAGCGCCGTGAAGTGGCATCGCAGTTCCTTCCTGACGAATTCCTTGCTTCAGGCGATGTAGCTGGCTTTAATGCCGGCGAACCAACCGCGGGTGGCTATGAGGTGCGGGAAGTCTTTGGCGAGCTTAGTGTTCCCATTGAATTCGGCAGCGCTCGCTTGCAGCTAACCGGTGCAGCTCGTTATTCGGATTACTCGCTCGAAACTGTTGGCGGTGCGTTCACATATGCTGGCGGCGTTGAATTCTCGCCAATTCCAGATGTGACTTTTCGCGGGCAATATCAGCGGGCAATTCGTGCACCTAACGTAGGTGAACTGTTCCAGGGTTCCTCCATTGGTTTCCCGGGCGCAACTGACCCGTGCAGCACGCCAGCTGCACTTACAGGTAACTTGCGTGCCCAGTGTCTGGCTAATGGAGTTCCTGCAGCCAATCTTGGTAACAAGCAGCTTATCCAGCCGGACTCGCAGACTGCAGCATTCTTCGGTGGTAATCCGAACCTCGCAGAAGAAGTTTCGGACAGCTACACGTTCGGTGTCGTGGTACAGCCTAGGTTTATTCCGGGCCTGACTATCACAGCTGATTACTTCAATATCTCCATCGACGATGCGATCACCACGGTTTCTTTGCAAACCGCGCTTGATCTCTGCTTCGACGGAGTTTCGACGGGCGTGAGTTCGGTCAATTGCCGTCCATTCACCGGTACTCGTGATCAGGTTGGTGCGTTTGATCGTAACAATGCACCACGACTTGGCGGAGCGAATATCGCAAAGCTTGAAGTTTCCGGGATCGATCTTGAAGTTAACTACACAACAAGTCTGCCATTCTCATTGCTAACCGATACAGGGGAGCAAAAGCTCAACCTGTCGTTCCTCGGTACGTGGAATGAAAAGAATGCATTCTCGCCAGATCAAAATGATCCAGCGAATGTCATTGAATGCGCTGGTTTCTTCGGGGCAACCTGCGACGAGCCTACACCGAAGTACAAATGGACTTCACGTGCATCGTTCATCGATGGTCCAATGACTACTTCGTTCCGCTGGCGTCATATCGGTGCGACCGAAGATGATGATGTGGACTACGATTACGCCGCAGCTGGTGGTGTTGAGAGACTCAAGAATTACGACTTGCTCGATTTTACTCTTGCGTTCGAAGCATCTGAGAACCTCACTCTCACCTTTGGTGTCAACAACGTGTTTGATACCTTGCCAGGCACACCGACGTTCGATGCGGCCGGGTTTGTAACCAACCGTCCGAACTCGTTGCTTCTCGGTGATAACCAAGAACAAGCGAACACATATCCATCGACATTCGATGTTTTGGGTCGTGACTTCTTTGTTTCGGCTAGCATGAAGTTCTAAATTACGATTGCCGCAAGGCAGTTAAGAAAATCGGGCGGCGAACCTCAGGGTTCGCCGCCCTTTTTCGTGCGGTAACGGTAAGGAGAATTTCCTAGCAGGAGTGCGGCGCCGCCCACATGAACAGCGCGTATCGAATCCGACCGCGCTTAGGTTGCCTGAGCCAAAATTCGGAAGTCCGCAAATGGGGCAGCATTATCCGCTTCGGTAACCGGTTCAATGCTCAACTGGGTCAATCCGCCAGCTACGATGGCGCGCAAAAACCCCTTCTCGTCAGCCGTTCGCGCGCATGCTGATTCGAGTGAGTCGATCCGCCCCCGCTCGTTCGCTGCTTTCGCAGCGATCTGATCGAGTAACCTATGGACATTTGCAGCCGTATCGCGCTGCCCCAGACCTAACGACTGGCGCACCGCTTCGGCAATCTCCCACGCAGCCGAATTCGCACCGAACAGCCGTGCGCCCTCTTCAGGCGCTTGGGAAATCTTGGATGGAATGGCCGAAATTCCAGCGACGCGTAGTGTCAGGCTGCGTTTGGCCTGTTCGATCAGATTTTGGTCGTCCAGCACCCAGCTCAAGTGTTTGCGCCGTTCGAGATTATGGGCAAGAATTGGGCCATCCTGTCGATGCGTCAGGATAGCAAGCCGCCCATCTGCCTGCATAACCCGGGCGATTTCAGCCGAGATCAAGGCAGTGTCGCCATATTCGAATCCGAACTGGCTGGTGACAGCGCAAAACGCGCCGTCATGGAACGGCAGCTTCTCCATCGCAACACCGGCGCGCATTTTGGTGCCCTTGGGCGGGGCGGGGAGTTTGGGCGCAAGATCGATACCGGTCAGCTTCGCATCCCTTCGTTCCTGCAACATCCAGCGCATCACCAGTCCGTTACCGGTTGCGAGGTCTAGAACGCGGGGTTTGGCAGGTAGAGTTTTTGCAAACTCCGTCCACTTCTTTGTCTGGGCGGCATCTATGCCAAGGTATCCGGCGGGAAGACACCCCGTCTTCGATTTCGCACCGGCAGCCCAGAAATCACCCCATGCGGCAGCTTCGTCACGTTTGTTCATTATGGGTCCTTCGCTGGCATAACGTCAAAAGCGACGGTCAGGCGGCGACCGTGCTTAAACGGACGGGTGCCGTGGTATAGTGTGCTGGGAAACAGGGCCAGATGCCCGGGCCGCGGAGCGAAAGCGGCAATAGGATCCAGATCGATCTTCAAATCCTCAGGCGGGCGGCCCAGTTCCAGCCAGCCAGCCCGCGGATCGGCATCTGTATTTGGGTCAATTTCCGGCGGGCCTTCACAATATAGCGCCGATGATAGCATCCCG
>JBBKWK010000055.1:0-2770 GCA_037968915.1 Pontixanthobacter sp. | reverse complement strand
AAAGGTCAGGCTGGCGTAGTGCGCCGCTTTATGCGGCCTTCGCGCAGGCGAAAGCGCTTTCCGGCGATGGTGACGGCGCGAAGCAAGCGATGGCGGCTGCGAAATCACTCAATCCTCATCTCTTCGATACCGCTACCCGCTTCATCTGGTTTGCCCACGGATGACCAGATTGCTGCATATTGTATTTGCCCTGTGGATGTTTGCCGCTGGCGGTAGCTTACAGGCACATCTGACACCGAACAGCGAGGTCAAGCTGGATGTGGTGGGGGGGACCGTCACTGCCGACGTTATTATTCCAGCCAGCGAATATGCGTATGCTAGCGGGAACCCGGCCGACGACACGGCCTCCGCCCGAGAGCAAGCCCGGCGGTATTTGAAGGAAAGGTTCACGGTGTCAAGCCGTGATGGGTCGCGCTGGTCAGCCAAAGTTAGCGACCTTCGATTCGATCAGGAGCAAGGTCCGCCAGACTTGTTTGCTACGGTGATTTTCCGGGCACCGCAAAGCGCCAACGCACGGACCTTCAAGATACGTTGGCGGGCAGTGGTCGGGGAGGTCCCTGATCACTTCGCGGTTTTCATCTTACGACATGATTTTGAAGGAAGAGTGGGAAATGCCGGGCAGATTGTCGGGATAGTTCGCAAATCGGATGAGAATCTCGATGTCTCTCTCGACGTACCCAGCAGATTAATTACCGCGGCCAATTCAGCAAAATTGGGCGGCGCGCACATATTGGGCGGGTTGGACCATCTCGCGTTCCTTTTGATGCTGCTGCTGGTAATTCCGCTGTTCGCCAGGAATCATGTTTGGAAGTCAGGCAAGCCCACCCGCGCCGCAATTAGCAGTTTAATCAAGGTGGTCACAGGCTTTACGATCGGCCACTCTATTACTTTGTCCGGGGCGGTAATCGGCGGTTGGAATTTGCCCTCTGCGCCGGTCGAGATACTCATCGCGTTGTCGGTGCTGGTTACGGCGATCCATGCCCTGCGGCCGATATTTCCAGGCCGTGAATTACTGGTTTCTTCTGCGTTTGGTTTGATCCATGGACTTGGCTTTGCAGGCTTCATTCTAAGTCTCGATCCAGACTTATCGGACAATTTTGTAACCTTGGCCGGGTTCAATATAGGTATAGAGCTGGTCCAACTTGCGATCGTAGCGATTATCGCTCCGCTATTCATCTACCTTGCCAAGCACCGAAAATTCAACGTGCCGCGAACTGTGATGGCGTCCGCCGGGATTGCACTTTCATGCTATTGGCTTGTCGTGCGAGTGTCCGACGTTGTTTGATCACATATTGTAAGCCTAGGGAATTCGACTAGGCCAAAACAGGGTTCCTGATAATTGGTTGAATTTAAATAAGATTGTAGAATTATTCGCCCACCCCCTCCTTGAGTGAAAAGATATGGAAGACCGCCGGACCGCATTGAAGGCTGCTCTCGCAAACATTGCCACAGGCGACGAGGCTGCAATGGGCATATTGTATGACCAGACGAATAGGGTTCTATTCGGCAGTATTCTGCACATCGTTCGGTCGCGCGGGCGAGCCGAAGACATACTGCAAGACGTCTATATGAAAATTTGGCGGCGGGCGGGCACCTATCGCCCGGACAAGGGCAAACCGATTACCTGGCTCTGCGCGATTGCAAGAAATTCGGCAATTGATGTCGTGCGCCGGGAAGGGCGGATGACAGAAATTGGCGACGATATCCTCGAAAATGTCGCCGACGATGTGCAATCCGCGGATGACTGGCTGTGCGACATGGAAGATCACGAAGCTTTACGAAAATGTATCGAAACCCTGCGATCAGATCATCGCCGGTCAATTCGATTGGCATATTTTGAAGGATATACGCATTCCGAACTTGCCAACCATATTGGCGTACCCATCGGCACCATTAAAAGTTGGATCAGCCGTGGATTGGTCGGATTGAAGGGATGTCTCGGTGGTGGATAGCGATATGACAGATAATGAAGACACCTTCATTCAGGCCGGTAAATATTCTCTGCGGGTCCTTGAGGGAGAAGAATTGACACAGGCCCAGCGCGCAATTCTGACCGATCCGGCATTTGCCGAAGCTGTACAATGGTGGGATCGGCGATTGGGCACGATGGCAGAAGAGGTTGCCCGGTTCGAGCCGTCCAGCGGAGTTCGCGATGCGATCATGAACCGGATCAGTCAGGAAAATTCGTCGAACGGTAGGGTGATTGTTCCGTTAACAAAAATCAACAAGCCTAACGGCTGGAGCGTCGGATTTGCAATGTTTGGTACGGCAATGGCCGCAGCAGCGATGATCCTTTACGTTGCGACCCCAGCTGGCAATTTACCTAGCGCGCCTCGATCGACCGAAGGTGGCCAGCCTCAATTAATCGCACAATTGCAGAGTGAAGATGGCGTCTCCCGGCTTGCTGGCCTGATCAATCCAAGCTCCAAGCGGCTTTCGGTTCGGATCGCGGGTCTGGAAGCGGAGCCGGGTCAAGCTGCGGAGCTGTGGGTGATACCCGAGGGCGGCGAGCCGCGTTCGCTTGGCTATATCCCAAGCTCGGGTGTGCTTAAGCGCAGTCTGACCAGCGCAGAGGCGGCGTTGTTAGTTAAGGGGGCTTCGTTGGCTGTCACATTCGAGCAAGCCATCGGTGTCCCGCACAAGGCACCTTCGCCTCCAATTTTGCTAATCGGCGCAATCGACAGCGTCTAAGTGCAACGGCGCAGCAAGTCGCAGCTGAAACATGCGTCAAGTCTTCGTAGCTGCGGCCGCTATCAATTCAGGATGGCGA
>JBBKWK010000054.1:0-2584 GCA_037968915.1 Pontixanthobacter sp. | reverse complement strand
GAATTAGCTTTCCGCTTGCTCTTCGCAACTGCAAACCGCACACCTGTTTTACTATGCTGCGTCAGTATGAACTTGTGGAACGGGTCAAGGCCTATGACCCCGACGCCGACGAGGCGCTGCTGAACCGCGCCTATGTCTATACGGTGCAGAAACATGGCACCCAGAAACGCGCTTCGGGTGATCCCTATTTCAGCCATCCGATCGAGGTGGCGGGCCTGATGACCGACCTGAAACTGGATCAGGAAACGATCATGACCGCGCTGCTCCACGACACCGTGGAAGACACGCTGGCCACGATCGAGGATATTGAGGAGAATTTCGGGCCGGAAGTTGCGCGGCTGGTGGACGGGGTCACCAAGCTCAGCAAGATCGAAGCCATGCCCGAGGATGAGCGGGCAGCGGAAAATCTGCGCAAGTTCCTGCTTGCCATGTCTGAAGACATCCGCGTGCTGCTGGTCAAGCTGGCCGACCGGCTACACAATATGCGCACGCTGCATTTCATCAAATCACCTGAAAAGCGTGCCCGTATCGCCCGCGAAACGATGGATATATACGCTCCGCTGGCAGAGCGGGTAGGCATGTATGAATATATGCGGGAAATGCAGCTGCTCGCCTTCGAACAGGTAGAGCCGGAGGCCTATCAGACGATCACCGGGCGGCTGGAGCAAATCCGTAAGCAGGATGGCGGACAGGTTGATGCAATTGCACTGGGGATGAAGCAGGCGCTGGCTGAAGCGGGTCTGTCTGTGAAGGTCTGGGGCCGCGAAAAACATCCCTATTCGATCTGGAAAAAGATGGCCGAGCGCCACGTCAGTTTCGAACAGGTGACCGATATCATGGCCTTCCGTGTAATCGCCGAAAGCGAGGAGGATTGTTACCGTGCACTGGGCGTGCTGCATACCACGTGGCAATGTATTCCGGGCAAATTCAAGGATTATCTCTCCACGCCCAAGAACAACGGTTATCGCAGCCTGCACACGTCGTTGATATATGAAAATTCCATGCGGGTAGAGGTGCAAATCCGCACCCGTGATATGCACCGGACCAATGAATTCGGGCTGGCGGCGCATTGGGCTTACAAGCAAGGGGATCGGCCTGATGGCGCGGTGGGCTGGCTGCGCGATTTGATCGAGATTGTCGATGCCAGTCAGGACCCGGAGGAATTGCTCGAACACACGCGGTTGGCGATTTATCAGGACCGGATATTCGCGTTTACGCCCAAGGGCGCGTTGCACCAATTGCCGAAGGGTTCGACTCCGGTCGATTTCGCCTTTGCTGTCCATACCGATCTGGGCGCGCAGACCGTCGGCGCGAAAATCAACGGGCGGCATATGCCGCTGCGCACACCGCTGGGCAACGGCGATGTTGTGGAATTGATCAAGGGCAAAACGGCAGAGCCGCAAATGTCGTGGCTCGGCTTTGTCGTCACCGGCAAGGCGCGTGCGGCCATTCGGCGATCAGTGCGGCTGAAAGAACGCGCCGAAATCGCTATGATCGGACAAAAACTGTTCGATGAAATCGCTGCGCGGTTGCCAGCCAAGATCGGCAAAAAGGCCATTCGTGAGGCTGTTAAACGGCTGGAACTGGAAGACGAGGAAGCGCTGATGTACGCGGTTGGTGCGGCAAAGCTGGACGACCGCGAGTTGATGGAAGCGCTGGTTCCCGGCAGCACATCTGCGCTGCCCGAGCAAGAAGCTTGGCCCAAGCAGGAACAGGCAATCTCGGTGATGGGCCTCACTCCGGGCGTGGGATTTAAGCTCGCCGATTGCTGCCACCCGGTACCGGGTGACCGGATCGTGGGCCTTCGCAAAGTGGGAGAAGGGGTGGAGGTGCATTCTATTTCGTGCCTGACTCTGGCCAGCGGGATCGATGCCGATTGGATTGACTTGTCATGGGGCAAGCATTCTCAAGGCGCAGTCGGGCGGCTGCGCTCGACATTGTATGATCGGCCCGGAACTCTCGCGGAAATGGCTGGCATCTTCGCCAAGAATCTAGCCAATGTGGTGACGCTGGAACAAACCCAGCGCGATACCCCGTTTCATACTTATGAAATTGATCTGGAAGTGCAGGATCTGGCGCATCTCAGCCGGATCATCAGCGCATTGCGGGCCAGTGATGCGGTGGCGCAGGTGGAGCGGGTTTGACGCTGTGAGTATTCTCGGGATCGACCATGTGCAGCTGGCAATGCCGCCAGGCGGCGAGGATGTAGCCCGGGTCTTTTATGTCGAAGCGTTGGGTTTGGCGGAAACGCCCAAGCCAGACGATTTGGCAAAGCGCGGCGGATGCTGGTTTGTCGGCGGAACTGCACATATCCACTTAGGTGTCGAACCGGACTTCCGGCCAGCACGAAAGGCGCATCCTGCCTTGTTGGTGGATGATCTCAATGCTTTGGTTGCGCGGCTTGCAGCCCGCGGCTGCGAAGCCACTGAGGGCAAGCCGCTGGCGGGATACCAGCGGGTCGATATTACCGATCCATTCGGCAATCGGATTGAATTGATGCAGCGGGTCTAGAGTAACTCCAGCGAAACCGTAATCATGTCGCCTTCGGCCAAATCTTCGGCCCGCATCACCTTCTTGCTGACCA
>JBBKWK010000053.1:0-3091 GCA_037968915.1 Pontixanthobacter sp. | reverse complement strand
CGCTCGTCGCGGCCGGCAACCACCTCGAACGGATTCAGAGCGGTGTCGACCAAGTCGTGCAGGCCCGCTCCCTCCCAATTTCTGCTGCTGAGCAGGTCGTGGGACCGCGATAAGGCCATAATTCGCGATTCGATTGCCTGCCGGATCGCAGCTGGCTCGGCTGGACGGCGCAGTGCCTGGGTGATGATTGACTGGACCGTTGCCAGAGTGTTTTTCACCCGGTGATTGAGCTCGTCTATCAGCATTTTGTGCTGCGCATTGTCTCGCCGATGTCTAGTCAGATCGACAAGCGAAACGAATTGCTGAACGACCGTGCCGTTCTCTTCGCAAACCGGGCTGATGAACATCATCGCCCAGAATTCGCTACCATCCTTGCGTTTGTAGTGGATCTCGGGATCGCTCTCGCACTCACCACGAAACGCAGATTCGACAATCGGCATGGTTTCCGCATCGACACCTGCAGCGAGCAACGTCTGAAAGCTCTTGCCGAGCACCTCCTCGCGCACGTAGCCCGTGAGCGCCAGAAATGCGTCGTTTGCGAAAATAATGGGGTGACCGGGTTCCTCGTCAGTAAAGACCATCGGCATACGGGTCTTTTCGGCAGCCACGACGAAGGGCCCGAGCTCCTGGCGGAACGCATCGACCCTTGCTTCGCCCTCTTTCTGATCGTCTGATTTTGCCGTTACAACCGCCATCTTTGTCCTTGGTTGCAGTGGGTATGCACCTTTGCCCCCAATGCTCCAAGGATTGTCTTGTTCGCGAACACCGAAGTCGCTGTCCTGAGTTCCACGTGCGGACCAGCGATTATTTGCGCTGGCGCGAACGGTTCTTGAATGTTGTCAGACAAATCGAGTGTGTCATCATACCCCCAGGAGGAACCGATTGTCGGGGCGGTGCGTTTTTATTATTGGTGGCCAATGTCGGGCTCTCAACAATGGAGTCCGTATGACGATATTTTCGCCTATACTCGATCGACTGTCCGTCTTGAACAGTTTCGGGAGCGATCCCGGTTCGCTGCGCGCGGAAACGTATATTCCCAAAAACTTCCCAAAAAACGGTCCGCTCGTCGTTGTCCTGCATGGTAGTACCCAGTCAGCGGAGAGCTACGATACCGGATCAGGCTGGTCTGCTCTTGCAGACGAATGCGGCGTCGCGCTCTTGTTTCCGGGGCAACGACGGACCAACAACGCGATTGGCAGCTTCAACTGGTTCAAGACTGGCGACAGCCATCGTGGCGGCGGCGAACCGCTCTCAATTTGTCAGATGATCGGGCAGGTCGTCGATGAATATGCCATCGACCCGTCGCGCGTCTTTATTACGGGGCTGTCCTCGGGCGGTGCCATGACGTCTGTTATGCTGGCGACCTATCCGGAAGTGTTCGCGGGCGGCGCGATCATCGCCGGTCTCCCTTACCGCAGCGCGCGCACCTTGATGCAGGCGATCTTTCGTATGAAGGGTTATGGCGGCCCGTCGGACCGCAAGCTCGATGCGCTAGTGCGCGGCGCCTCGAAATTCACTGGTCGCTGGCCGACTATCTCGGTTTGGCATGGCGGCCGGGATGCGACCGTCGACAGTTCCAATGCCGGTTCCATCGTCCGGCAGTGGCAAAAAATCCACAAGGTCGAAGGCCCGCCGACACGGGTCGAAATAGTCGACGGCTTTCCCCGACAGGTCTGGTGCGAGCCGGGCGGTCGGGAGGTGATCGAGGAATATATCATCGAGAGAATGGGCCACGGCACGCCGATCAGCGCTGCGGGAGACGAGGGTCTCGGGAAAGAGGGCAAATATATGCTGGAAGTCGGCATTTCCTCGACCCGCCACATAGCGGATTTCTGGGGTCTTACGCGTTAGGGTACTGGGGCCTCGCGTGTTCCACCAGAGTATCAGGCCAAATTGAGAAGCGGGTGGACATCCGTCTACACATTACATTCTACACCGTGTGTCCACTGATGTAGATGAAATACAGGTGAGCGATGGAAAATAGTGAAAAAGCGAAAAGCAGCATAGAACGTCTGCCCAACCAGGTGAGGCCTAAAATTGTTTCAGTAGAACTGAACAAAATATTGTCATCGCTTCGCGGCGCTTGCCCAGAGGGTGCCGAGATTAGCTTTGATTTTGATGGAAAACTGCATGTCCATATCGATATTCGGGAACATGAGGATCTGATCCTGACAGAATCAATCTTACCAAGGCTTTGCTTGGGCATATTCCATGATATCCAACGGGGGAGCGCACCGCACCGTTCCTTCTTCCACAGGGTTAGTGCTCAGATCGAAATATAGGGTTCGAAGGATTTGCAATTTTTGCCAAATCACAAGGTCGAAGGTTGTTGTCAACTAGGCGGGGAAGAACGCAAAACCGTCAATAGTCTCCTTTGCGGACCAGCCGCGTAGCGCCGCTATTACCGAATGAGGGTGGTTCGCGGTCATTGGCCAGAAGTCGAAATCAACTTGGCGCTGAGAGCTAATGCGCCGCTAAACCAATCTTCAGCGCCCTGTGATGTCCTTATTACGCTTGAGAAATTTCTCGCGGTCGATTTCGCCCCGCGTGTACTCGCCGGTTCTAACGCGAAGCGGCGGCTATCGTTCTTGCGACGGCGAGAGACGGTCGGTCGGGGCGATCGGGAAGTCGCGCCGGCGAGGGGGCGTGTCGTTCAGTCGATGAGGCCGAGCGCGCGGGCCCGGGTGACTGCCTCGGCACGGCTGTGGACCCCGAGCTTCTTGTAAGCGCGCGCTGCTCGTTCCCTCGCTGCTGCCCGGGAGATGCCGAGTTTCTCGGCGATGACCGCGAAGGGCAACTGGGTGGGTAGGTAGCGCAGGACCAGTGCCTGAGCCATGGTGATCGATGCCGCTTTGATGGTGGCGGCACCTTCTGCCACAGCCTCGGCGGCTGCTTCGTCGGCAGCTGCGACGATTAGGCCGGCCGCGATCAAGGCGTCGACGGCCTCGTGGGCGGCTGCTTCCTCCACAAGCCCTGCACTGATCAGCGCCTGTATGGCACGGGCGGCGGCGGCGCCGCCGATCGCTTCGGAGGCTGCGATCGACTCAGCTGCATGGGTCTGTGCCGCCACGGCCAAGAGAAATGCGTTGGT
>JBBKWK010000052.1:0-3690 GCA_037968915.1 Pontixanthobacter sp. | reverse complement strand
ATCCCGTGTTCGACGTTGTATTCATGCTGCTTCTCGCGGCGACGGTCGGTTTCTGCGATGGCGCGTTCCATGCTGCCGGTCATCCGGTCGGCATACAGGATCACCCGGCCATCCACGTTACGTGCAGCGCGGCCGATGGTCTGGATGAGGCTGGTTTCGGAGCGCAGGAAGCCTTCCTTGTCAGCGTCGAGAATGGTCACCAGCCCACATTCGGGAATATCGAGCCCTTCGCGGAGCAAATTGATCCCGACCAACACGTCATAAACGCCCAGCCGCAAGTCGCGGATCAGCTCAATCCGCTCCAGCGTCTCGACGTCGGAGTGCATATAGCGGACGCGCAGGCCCGCCTCATGCATGAATTCGGTCAAATCTTCGGCCATCCGCTTGGTCAGCGTGGTCACCAGCGTGCGGTAACCATTGGCGGCCACCTTGCGGCATTCCTCAATGCAATCCTGCACCTGATCCTCGGTCGGGCGGATTTCCACCGGGGGATCGATCAGGCCGGTCGGGCGGATGACTTGTTCGGCAAAGGCGCCGCCGGTTTGCTCCATCTCCCAATTGCCGGGAGTGGCAGACACGGCAAAGGTTTGCGGGCGCATCGCGTCCCATTCGTTGAAGCGTAGCGGGCGGTTGTCGATGCAGCTGGGCAGACGAAAGCCGTATTCGGCCAGCGTGATCTTGCGGCGGTGATCGCCTTTCGACATGGCCCCGATCTGGGGCACCGTCTGGTGGCTTTCATCGACGAACAGCAACGCATTTTCGGGCAGATATTCGAACAGCGTTGGCGGCGGTTCGCCGGGCAATCGGCCCGTCAGGAAGCGGCTGTAATTCTCGATTCCTGCACAGGAGCCCGTGGCGGCAATCATTTCGAGGTCGAAATTGGTCCGCTGTTCCAGCCGCTGCGCCTCCAGCAATTGGCCCTCGGCATGCAGTTCCTTCAGCCGTTCTTCCAGCTCGAATTTGATCGCCTGCGCGGCCTGCTTCATCGTCGGGCCGGGGGTCACATAATGCGAATTGGCGTAAACGCGGACCTTGTCGAGGCTGGCGCCGGACTTGCCGGTTAGCGGGTCGAATTCGCTGATGGTTTCGATATCATCGCCAAAGAAGCTGACCCGCCACGCCATGTCTTCGTAATGGCTCGGGAAAATCTCCAGACTGTCACCCCGCACCCGGAATGTGCCGCGCCCGAAAGCCATGTCGTTGCGTTTATATTGCAGCGCCACCAGCTTGCGGATCAATTCACGCTGATCGACCGTATCGCCCGCCTTCAGGTCGAAAATCATAGCTGAGTAGGTCTCGACCGAACCAATACCGTAAAGGCAGGAAACCGATGCCACGATGATCACATCGTCGCGTTCCAGCAATGACCGCGTGGCCGAATGGCGCATCCGGTCAATCGCCTCGTTTACGCTGCTTTCCTTCTCGATATAGGTATCTGAGCGGGGTACATAGGCTTCCGGTTGGTAATAGTCGTAATAGCTGACGAAATATTCGACCGCATTGTTCGGGAAGAAACTCTTGAATTCGCCATACAATTGCGCCGCGAGAATCTTGTTCGGCGCCAAGATTAGCGCGGGACGTTGAAGCGTTTCAATGATTTTGGCCATTGTGAAGGTCTTGCCCGACCCGGTGACGCCCAACAGGACCTGCGTCTGCTCTTGATCTCTGGTGCCGGCCACCAATTCCGAAATCGCGGTCGGTTGATCGCCCGCTGGTTCATATTCCGAAACCAGCTCAAACGGGCGACCGGGCATGGATTTTTCGGGGCGATGGGGCTTGTGCGGGATAAAATCGCTAGAAGTATCAGGTTCTTCCAGCCCGCGTCGGATGATCAGTTCTGCCATGCAGGATCATATGGGCAATATGGTGCGCTACAGCAAGAAGTTGGCAGCATGCCCGCAAATTGGTATCGCGTCCTCATCAAGTTTCTAATACCCCAAGCGGAGGGCTAGCGATGCGTGCCACCTTTATCTTGCCGTTCAGTATCCTTGCTTTGGCTGGTTGCAGCAGCGAGCCGTCCGCGGAAAAGTCCGCTGAGGACGTGATTGCCGCCGCCAACCAGATGGCGAGGCCATTACCGGGACTGTATGAAACCAAAGCGGAGCTGCGCGAATTTTCGGTGCCCGGCGTGCCGGCCGCCCAGCTGGACATGATGAAAAAACAATTCTCCGCGAATGCGGACAGGACCAGCACATTTTGTTTGACCAAGTCTCAAGCGGAAAACGGGTTTGAGGATATGGTGCGCCAGATGGGCGAAGCGGGCGAGGGTGTGAAGTGTTCATTCTCGCGGTTCGATGCCGCTGGCGCCAAATTGGACGCGGCGCTCACTTGCACCGGACCAGGCGGCATGAACATGGCTATGAATATGGATGGCACCGTCGCGCCGGATCGGTCGGACATGACGATGACCATGAAAAACAGCTCCAGCATGATGCCGGGTATGGAAATGACAATGGTGATGCAGTCCGAATCCAGGCGCATTGGGGAGTGTCCCGCCTAGGCTGGGACGCAACATAAATGATGAAGTCTCCTGCAGATACGATCCCTCCGCGTAGCAAGCCCGGTCTGGCCACCAGGATGGCTTTGGCGCGTGAACCTGCGGCGGAGGACATTGGCGGCCCGCCATTATTCCGCCTGCTGGCGGAAGCGCAGGTTGTAATCGAACCGTTCAGGCGGCTGACGCGAAATCTGGACATTTCCACAGCCGATCATCCGCGCAAGGTGATGATGTTGCCCGGTTTTGCCACCCACCCGATCCGAATGCGGTACATGGCGCGGCAGTTGGAGAGGGCTGGGCACAAGGTTAAACGCTGGGGACTTGGATTCAATTTCGGGCCGACGTTGGAGAATTTTGAAATTCTGGAGCGGCGGCTGGTTGACCTGCATCAGCGTTATCACGAGCCCGTCTTTCTGGTCGGGTGGAGCCTCGGCGGATTGTTCGCTCGCGAATTGGCAAAACGGCACCCTGATAAGGTGGCAAAGGTTGTAACCATGGGATCGCCTTTTTCCGGCAATCCCCGGGCAAATAATGCTTGGCGAATTTATCAATTCGTAACCGGACACAGCGTCGATCATCCGCCAATTGCCGGGGAAACTGCCGCCAAACCGCCGGTACCCACAGTAGCGTTATGGAGCGCGAGGGACGGGATCGTTAGCCCGCGCAGTGCATGCGGCCAGGCGGGTGAACGGGACCGGGCCGTGGCGCTGCGCTGCACCCATCTCGGGTTCGCCTATTCCGAGGAATCTATCCGCGCCGTTTTGTTGGAGCTGGAAGAAGTTTAGATCTTTAGCTTTATTATCTTGGCAGTTGCAGTACCAGAGCGGCTAACCGCGAAATATATTCGCGATTAGAGGGTTCATGAACGACGCAGCGCAAAAATTCGATGAAATGCAAAAGCCGGATGGTAACATCCGAACCGCCTATGGTGACTATAACACTTGGTATGAAGAGCAGGCACCCGAGCTCCTTCGGCGCAAACATTTCGAGGCGGAACGTAATTTTCGCCGCACCGGGATTACCTTCAACGTCTATGGTGAAAACGAAGCCGAAGAACGGCTAATCCCGTTCGACATGGTACCCCGCGTTATTGGTGCGGGCGAATGGCGCAAGCTGACCCGCGGCATCGAACAGCGCGTGCGGGCACTGAATGCCTTCATGTACGACCTTTATCATCGGCAGGAAATCATCCG
>JBBKWK010000051.1:0-9003 GCA_037968915.1 Pontixanthobacter sp. | reverse complement strand
GGGCACGATACTGGGCCGGGCGCAGAGGCCGGCATGGGCGCGGAATTGCATCACCGCGCGTTGGAACGGCTCTATCGTTCGGCTCCGGTCAATTCACTGTTCGATTCCCAGTTGCAAATCATAGGCGAGGGCAAAGCGCGGTTAGTTTTCGACGTAACGGAAAGCTGTTTCCACGCCGCTGGCGCTGCGCATGGCACGATCTATTTCAAGATGCTCGATGATGCGGCCTTCTATGCCGCAAATACGCTGGTGACCGACCGTTTCCTGCTAACCACTTCGTTCAATCTCCATTTCACCAAACCGGTGCGCACCGGTCGCGTGATCGCCGAGGGGAAATGGATAAGCGGCCGCCGGAGGGTTTATGTCGCCGAATCGCGGTTGATCGACGAAGAGGGGGACGAGATCGGGCGCGGCACTGGCACATTCATGCGGTCGCGCATCCTGCTGTCCGGTCTGCCTGGCTATAGCGCGAAGCGGAGCTGACCCGGTTGACCGCACGGCTTCCCGCCCATCTTGAAATTTCCGGCCTGATCCGGGCCGCCCAGGCGCAAGGCGGCTTTGCAACCGTGATTGCCAAGGGCGAGAGAGACGCTGGCACTATCCTGATCTTAACCATCGAAAGGGGCGGAAACGGGGTACTTTTCGAACGCATGCCGCAACTGGATGGTTCTCGGAAATTTGAACGGATAAAGGCGCAAGATGTTGAAAAACCAACAGAATTAGACGATTATATGGCGCGGCGGAAGCAGCAGGACGGTGATATCTGGATATTGGAACTGGATATCCCGAATGCAGAACAGTTCATCGCAACATTAACCGATTGAGTTGACATAGTTACAAATGATCCTATTTTGCGGCTCAGCTTCCGAAGGCGTAGGCGGCCATGATGACACGAGGTTATCTGGCTTGCACGCAGACGGGTGGCGGCCGACAGGCTTTAATATCTGGACCAAGATAATTTAATCCACGCAATACGGTCCCAGCCTGGTTTTGAGCGCGTCAACCGCCCTATCGAATGAATTTATGAGTCGTAAGGCCCACTTTGCCGGCCTGATCGCGATTGCCGCGACCGGGACCATACTTTTTGCCACCGCCGGGACTTCCGGCGCTTTTGCCCAACAGGGCGAATCCCAAGAAATTCAGCAGCTGTCCCTGACCGAAGAAACCGTACCGGTGTTCGTGTCGGAAGAAGTGGTCCAACCACTTCCGGAACAGCCGCAAATCGAAACTCCCGCTGAAATCGAGCCCGCGCCGCAGGCTTCATCGCTGAAAAAATTGGTCGCCGCAGTGTCGGCTCCCAAGTCGCTGTCCCCTGAAATGGAATGCCTTGCAGGCGCGATCTATTTTGAATCGCGCGGCGAACCGATGGCTGGTCAGCTAGCCGTTGCGCAGGTTGTGCTGAACCGCGCAGAGGCTCGGCAATTCCCATCGAGCTATTGCGGTGTGGTTTATCAGCGCGCGCAATTCTCCTTTATCAAGGGCGGCAATATGCCGCGGATCAGACGCGGCTCTTCGGCATGGAAGCGTGCGAAGAAGATTGCCCGGATTGCCCATGAAGGGATGTGGGACAGCAAGGCGGGCGATTCGTTGTATTTCCACGCAAAATATGTGCGTCCGAAATGGAGCCGCAAGAAAGTGGCCCGGGCCACGATCAACACCCACATTTTCTACCGCTAATATGTGCCCGAACTGGGCCGATTGACGAGAATCCAAAGCCCCCTCCCAAGCCGGAGGGGGCTTTGTTTGATTCTAGCCGCGGACTTCGAACCACACCGGGGCGTGATCGCTGGCTTTTTCGCGACCGCGGTGATCCTTGTCGACGCCCGCTGCAACCAACCGGTCCGCCAATTCGGGCGAGAGCAGCATATGGTCGATCCGG
The DNA here is from genome assembly GCA_037968915.1 of Pontixanthobacter sp. Lineage (GTDB taxonomy): Bacteria > Pseudomonadota > Alphaproteobacteria > Sphingomonadales > Sphingomonadaceae > Allopontixanthobacter. Next base: position 7,124 of record JBBKWK010000051.1, on the reverse strand, counting down.
AAGCCGTGATCACGCTGCCACGCGCCTGCCTGGTAATCCCAATAGGTCCATACACCGCCGCGGGGGTTGAGAGTGCGCAGGGCATCGGTCCACCCGTCGCCCAACAATTTCATGTAGGCATTACGCGATTCGGGCTGCATCAGCGCGTCGCTAGCCATCGCCGCCGTCGCCCAAACATCATTGTCATGCGGAATGACATTGTAATCGCCAACCACGGCGCAGGGCACTTCCAGCGCCCACAAATCCCGCATCCGGGCATGCAGCCGCTCCATCCAGGCCAATTTGTAATCGAATTTGGGCCCCGGCAGCGGGTTGCCATTGGGAAGATAGATGCAGGCGACCCGCACTCCGTCGACATCTGCTTCGAGATAGCGGGCCTGATCATCGTCAGGATCGCCTTCGCGAAGTTTGGGCAGACCGCGCTGGGTTTCCACCGGTTTTACCCCGTCAGCCAAAATGGCCACCCCATTGAAACTTTTTTGGCCGTGCCAGATCGCCTGATACCCGATCTTTTCGAATTCCTCGGCTGGAAAGCCCTCGTCCTGACTTTTGACCTCCTGCAAGCACGCGACCTTGGGCCGCGTTTCAGCCAGCCATTCGAGCAGGCGGGGCAGGCGAGCTTTCACGCCGTTGATGTTGTAACTGGCAATTTTCATGGGATCAGCATTAGCCCGATAGTTCGGGCGGCGTCTATCGGCAGCTTACCGCCTGACCAACACCTGGGTAAAGCCACTCAGATCCCGAAGCTGGAACCGCAACCGCAACCAGCCGCCGCTTGCGGGTTTTCGACCTTGAACGCCGCACCTCCAAGCGATTCGACGAAATCAACCACACTGCCGGACACTAGATCGAGGCTAATCGGATCGACCAATAATTGCACACCTTCGGTCTCGCTGACCAGATCATCCGCTTCGGCGGCATCAGCGAGGTCGAATTTGTACTGGAAGCCCGAACAACCGCCACCCTCGACGGACAGCCGCAAAATTGCCGGCTTGGCCTGCTTTTCGGCAATCCAGGCCACGCGTTTGGCGGCAGATGAGGTCAGAGTTAGGGTGTTGGACATGGATGCTATGTAGGGCGTCCCGCCATGCTGCTCAAGGGATGCGCTGCACGATCGTCAAATCAGGGCGTAAATGCGTTACGCGCTCTGGATGTAATTCCGCATCGCTTCAGCTTCGTGGCGTACTTCATCGAGGCGCGATTTCACCAGGTCGCCGATCGAAATAAAGCCGAGCATCGCGCCTTCATCCACCACGGGCAAATGGCGAATCCGGCGCTTGGTCATCAGGCCGAGTGCGTCCAGCACTTTTTCACGCGCACTGACGGTGATTGCCGGGGCAGTCATCACATCACCCACGGGACGGTCGAGGCAAGCCTCGCCCATCGCGGCAATGCGGTAGATCAGGTCACGTTCGGAGAATATCCCGGCTACCGTCGAACCATTCATGACGGGCAGCGCGCCGATACGCTTTTCAGCGAGCAGCGCGACCACATCGCGAACTTTCATATCAACCGAACAATGAATTATGCCCGCTGGATCACGGTCCGCAATCAACTTTGCAATCTCCATCGCAGTTTTCCTTTTTCTGGCCTATTTTCCGGCCCATTTCCATTTCGGTAAAATATGCCACGAAAAAACCGTCAAGGCGAATCCCGCATTCGCTCGATCCGTCGATAGAGGACAAAGCAGCCATTGCAACCATCTGCTACCAGCGCCTAAAGATGCCGCATGGCCAATAAATCTCCCCTTGAAGATCCGGAAAAAGCAGCTTTTGCCTGGGCACGTTATCGCCGGTTGATGCGGTTCATGTTTTTGCTGACGACCAGCACCGTAATCATCGCGATTGCCATTCTTTACAAATTCAACGGGATGGTTTCGGTGCATTTTTACATTGCAACCGCGCTGGGCATTGGTTTTGCGATGCTGTTGATGTCGGCGCTGATGGGGCTGGTTTTTCTATCGAGCGGAACCGGTCATGATGAGAATGTCATTGACCTGAGTGACGACAAGAAACGCGATTAATCCAGCGATGAATTGGTCAGGTGGAATTCCTCGACCACTTTGCCGCCGATCAGATGTTGCTGGATAATCTGTTCCAGCACCGCTTCATTGCATGAATGGTACCAGACCCGGTCCGGCCAGACGACCGCAATCGGCCCCGCCGCGCATACTTGCAGGCAATCGGCCTTGCCGCGTTGAACGCCGCCGACGCTTTCCCCGGCTTCATTGGTGCGTTTCGGGCCGACAAGATCAAGCTGTTTCAAACGTTTTTTCAGATAACTCCACGCGGCATGGCCTTCTTCCCGATTGCAGCACTTCTGCTTCTCGGACATGCCGCACAGGAAAATCTGCCGCTCGATGCTTTCGCCGCCGATTTTTGCCAGCGCTTGCTGAGCTTTTCGCAGTTCGCTCTCCGCGCTCATTCGCCGCTCTGGGTGGTGCCTGCGGGCCCTTCTTTCAGCCATTGGTCCAGCCACGCAAATACGGTGCCGTGCCATTGCAGCGAATTCTTTGGTTTCAGCACCCAGTGATTCTCGTCCGGGAAGACCAGCAATTGTGACGGGATTTTCTTGCGTTGCAGGGCGGTGAAGGAAGCGATGCCCTGCGTATAGGGAATGCGGAAATCCTTCTCGCCAGTGATCACCAGCATCGGGGTCTGCCAATTGTCGACGTAATTAACCGGATTCCACTTTTCGAATTCTTGTGGAGCCTCGAAATAGGCTTTGCCGCCATGTTCCCACTCGATGAACCACAGTTCCTCGGTTTCGTAATACATCGCCCGTTGGTCGAACACACCGTCATGCTGGATCAGGCATTTGAAGCGCTCGGGCCATTTTCCGGCGATCCAGTTCATCATGTAACCACCATAGGATGCGCCCATCGCGCAGGCCCGGTCGCCATCGATCTGGGTGTCGAGTTTGAGCGCGGCGGCGAGGCCTTTCTGCAAATCTTCCAGGGGCTTGCCGCCCCAATCGCGGGTAATCGCATCGGTAAAGGCCTGGCCGTATCCGGTGCTTCCGTGGAAATCGACCGAGATCACTGCATAGCCCTGGCTAGCGACAACCCGCGGGTTCCACCGGCTGGACCAACCATCGTTGAAACTACCCTGGGGCCCGCCATGGACATAGAGGATTGCGGGCAGATCTCCGTCCACGCCGACCGGCTTGGTTATCTGGCCCCACACCGTGTCGCCATTTGCCCCGGCAAAGCTGAACCGCTGGGTGGTGATGGATTGCAGCTTGGCGAGCGCTGCGTCGGTATGCGTTGTCAGCCGCTTGCCCGCTTTGTTTTTGGAAGCGAGATAGATTTCCGAAGGGGTCTCGATCGTGTCGCGGGTGAACAGCAGCCGATCGCCCGGTAGCGCCGTCACATTGCCAATATGCCCTTCGCGGCCCGGAGCAAGCGTCAGCCGCGTTACTTTGCCATTGCGAGGATCGATGCGGAATGCAGGCGTGTCCAGCACATCCTGCGCGGTGGCGATGATGTACCGCGAATCCGGTGTCCAGCTTAGTGAGCCGACCGACCGGTCCCACGCGGCAGTTACTGCCCGTGTTTGGCCGGATACGAGATCGCGCAATTGCACCACCAGCCGGTCCGCTTCGTAGCCCGGTCGTTCCATCGCCGCATAGGCGAGATATTTGCCGTCGGGTGACGGGGCGGGCAGAGTATCGAAGGCGGTGTTGGCGGCGGTCAGATTGGTTGGTGCAGCGCCCGACAGATCGGACCAGAAAATATCGACATTGGTCGAAACCGGTTCGTCCGCATCAGCCTGACGCGCGGCGAAATAGATGCCGGAACTGTCCGGTGCCCACGCCAGATCTTCGCCCCCGCCAAATGGCTTGGTCGGGGTATCACCGACTAGGGCATTGTCCCCCGCAGGGCCGTCGAGCGCGGAACCCTCTCCGGAAATCTTGCCGTTCACCAGATCGAAGGTGAAGCCGCGGCTATAGGTGCCTGGGGTTTCCCAAGTGTCCCAATGGCGGATGAAGCCGACGTCGCCTTCATACAGCCTGCCGGTGCCGGGGCCGGGCAAATGTGCAGGCTGCGCATCAGCGCAGCCGAAGGTCGGGCAATTACGCGGAACATCGCCGAACACCATCACCTTGGTGCCATCGGGGGAGACCGAATATCCGGCGATCTCGGCCTTGAAATCGCTGACCTGCGTGGGTGACCCCATTGGGCGGCCATTGGCGGAGGCAACGCGCCATAGTTGGGTAGTTCCTTCGGCATCTTCCGTTGCAGCGCGGTCTGACAGGAAATAGACGAAACCACCCGCCGCAAAGCTGACATCAGATGCTTTACCGCCAAGCTCCAGCGGCACCGGTTTGGCGCTCGCATTCATCAGATCGAGGACGAAATAGCTGGTGCTGCGCTCGTACGTGACAGGATCGGTTTGCGTTACCGAATAGGCTGCAAACCGGCCGTCTGCACTGGCGGCTGGTGCGCCGACACGCGGCATGGTGACAAGATCTTCGGCGCTCATCGGCGCAGGTCGATCCTGGGCCAGCACAGGAGCCGCCCCGAATGATACAAGCAGGGCCAGAAGTGCGAACAAGGGCGTGAGCCCGAATTTAATGGTCATATTTGCAGAGTTAAACGCTCCTCCGCTGCGTGCAAGCGGATTTCACTCAACACATATCTGACGTTTAAGAATTCAACCGCGCTTCCCGGCAATCCGGGCAATTTCGGCCTGCACCATCTTTTCGACCATGCCGGGCAAATTCTTGTCGATCCATTCAGTGAGCATCGGGCGGAGCAATTCGCGGACCAGTCCTTCGAGCGAGGTTTCGCCCGACCGGACGATCTGCGGCTGCACCCCCGGTTTGGACAGCATTGCCAGCGCTGCGAAATTCTCGCGGATCGAATCGCGCAAGGGGTCGGCGGTCAGCGGTGTGTCTTCTGCCGACTGCGCTTCGTCCTCGATATATTCGGCAAAGCCGGCATAGTCTTCGTCCTGCTCGACAAAATCAGCCTCGCTCAGGTTGAGCACTTCATTTTCATCATCGAACTTGGGAGCCGGCGCTTCCTCTTGTTCAACCTGTCCATCAGCGCCGAGCTCCTCGGAAAGATGTTTCAACCCTTCCGATTCGCGGCGGCGGCGTTCTTCCATAGCCCCGGCGCGATTGTCGCGCGCGATGACCTGTTTGATGGAAGCGAGGATTTCCTCGACCGAAGCTTCGCCCTGTTGGCGCATCGTGCAATTGTCCCCGGCTGGCTAATTGGCAGGTTAGATCGAAAGTGACGTCAATTCGTCAGATTACCGAAAATCATTTGATTTGCGAGTCATCTGTCGTCGGAATTTCAGCGCCAGGGGCGGGAATGTCAATCGTGCGGGTGGATTGCGCGGTGGGATCGGGTTCGCGGTCCCAATCGAACCATTTGCCCTGCACCCGGTCGAAATTGACCTGCGGGTCATACAGCAGTCCTTCGTCGGCTAGGCCCAGATCGCGCGCTTCGGCGCGGCCCATTGCCGCGAGCAGACTGAAGCCGGCAACATAGGCATTGCGCCGTGCCGTCACCAATTGCACGCGGGCGCTGAGTAATTCCTGCTCGGCATTGAGGATATCGAGAATCGTCCGGTTACCGACGGTATTTTCCGCGCGGACACCTTCCAATGATAATTCTGCAGCTGCCACGCCGGTTAATGATGATTGGATAATGGCGCCCGCCGCCTGCCAGCTGGCATAAGAAGCCCGAACCACGGCGATGACTTCGCGTTCTGCGGCGATCAGTCTTTCAAGCGCTGCAGAGGCATTTGCTTGCGCCTGTCGCTCCAGCGCGGCGGGCCTGCCGCCCTGAAACAGGGGGATGGAAATGGACACTCCTGCCTGCGCTGCCGTGGTGCCCTGACTGATCGGAGACCCGCCAATCGAGCCAAGTGTGCCCAAAAAATTGGTGTAATCCCCGCCCGCGAATAACGAAACTTTTGGCAACCGCCCGGCCCCGGCGATATCAATGTCCAGTTCCGAAGCGTCCGCCCGTTCGCGCGCGGCGATCAGGTCAGGATTGTTCTCCAGGGCAATTTCCATTGCGCTCATCGCGCTGTCCGGCAGGCCGGGCAAGGGCGGCGGAGGCTGCAAATCGGTCGGCGCTTCGCCAACCAGCTGGATATAGGTTTCGCGCGCACTGATCAGATTGGCCTGTGCCGACTGGAAATCACTCTGCGCCACCGCCAGCCGCGATTGCGACTGCGCTATGTCGGTGCGGGTCAGATCACCGATTTCGAACCGGTCGCTGGTTGCCTCCAGATTGATTGACAGAACTTGCACCTGATTGGCGGTCAATCCGACAATTGCCTGATTACGCAGGACATCCATATAGGCCGCGACCACCCGGGTGAAAATCGCAGATTCGGTTCCGCGCAGATCGGCCTGTCCCGCGCCAACACGGATTTCTGCGGCTCTCACCCCATTTTTTACTGCGCCCCCGGAATAAACTGGCACATTCAGATCAACCCCGACGCTGGACGCCCGGGCAGGGGCGGTAAAACTGGTCGAGGCCTGCTGCAGGAACTCAATGTGCTGGGCTGTCGCGCTGGCGCCTGGGCGGCCCGCCGCTTTCTGGATCGGAACTGTTTCATCGGTCGCGCGCTGGCTGGCGCGCGCACCCTGAAGGGTCGGGTTACTGCGATAGGCCTCGTTCAATGCCTCGCGCAGGGTATCCGCGCTGGCAGTGCCTGCGCCGAAACCAGCGCCAATGCAGACCGCAGAAGCGAGCAGCGTCAACCGGAGAGAGCTGCGCCGCATGATCAGAAGCTCCAACCGGCAGCTTTGTCGAATTCGGACAGACGCGGTATGCCCAGTTCAGCCAGCGGGAGCAGCGCCGCGCCGCCAGCTGTCTTGCGGCCTACCGCCAAACGCGTAACGCCTTTGGTTACCAGACCAGTCAGCACTCGGCCGCCATCGGCAAGACGTTTTGTGAGACTGTCGGGCAATTCTTCGACAGCGCCGTCGATCAATAGCAGCGAATATACGGTGCGCCGGCGGCTTTTAACCATCGCTTCCTCGGGCGTTATGACATCGACAGAACCAACCAGTGGTCGCAACAATTCGGGTAGATATCCGCTGCCGCTATCCACCACCAGTGCAGTATCGCCCAATTGCGGCTGCGCCTCGGCCAGCAT
>JBBKWK010000050.1:0-6407 GCA_037968915.1 Pontixanthobacter sp. | reverse complement strand
CAATGGCAGCACCAGAATAATAAGGGGGGTCGAGCAAAATAAGGTCGTAGCCCTGCTTCGCCGGGCCGAGACTCATCACCGAACCTGCACGAATATCAACGCGGGCACGGGCATCAAGTGCAGCAATATTTTCGCGAATAGTTTTGAGTGCGGCTTCTTCCTGTTCGACAAACAGGCAATGCGCCGCGCCGCGCGACAAGGCCTCGATGCCAAGCGCACCCGATCCGGCAAACAAATCAGCGATTTTCAAGTCATTGAAACTGCCAAGACGGCTTGCGAGCATGTTGAACAGCGTTTCTCGCGTGCGGTCCGCTGTAGGACGGGTAGCATCGCCCTTGGGCGCTACCAGCTTGCGGCCCCGCCATTCACCGGCAACAATTCTCATTTCTTTATATCGCGGAGTAGATCCTTGCGGAATTTTTCAACCTGAGCCTGGGGGATTTCCGCTGCTGTTCCGCGCGGCAGATTGCCCAATTCAAATGGTCCGTATGTGGTCCGCATAAGCCGCGAGACTTCCAGTCCGAGATGTTCCAGCACGATCCGCACTTCGCGGTTCTTGCCTTCGCTGATGATCATTTCGATCCACTTGTTGCGGCCTGCGCCCCGTTCAAGGTTGGCGTTGATGCGGCCATAATGCATTCCGTCGATAGTGATGCCCAACATCAATTCTTCCAATTGTGCCTGAGTGACATCGCCAAACGCGCGGGCGCGGTAGGTGCGCGGAATGCCGGAGGACGGCAATTCCATTGCCCGCTTCAACTCGCCATCATTGGTCAGCAGCAGCAACCCCTCGGTGTTCATGTCGAGGCGGCCAATCGGCATCAGGCGCGGAGCATCTTTAGGCAGGGCATTGGTCAGCGCGGCATAAATCGTCGGGCGACCTGCCATGTCGCGCTCTGCGGTCAGCAGGCCTGTGGGCTTATTGAAAATAAATAGCCGCGCCGCTTCGATTTTGCCGACAGGCTTACCATCCACAGTGATTCCAGCCAGCGTGGTCAGGAAGGTGGCGGGTGTATCCAAAACTTTGCCTTCAAGCGCGATACGCCCATCTTCGATCATCCGCTCGATTTCACGCCGACTGGCTACACCTGCTCGGGCAAGCAACTTTGCGATCCGGTTACCTTCAGGGCGGTCGGCGGATCGCTCGGTCGATGGTCCCGAAGCGGGAGCATGCGCGGAAGCGCCAGAGGTTGGGGTCTTTTCGGGTTTACCGGAACGTGGTCTGTGGGGTTGGGCCATGGCGCGGCCTCTAGACCTTTCGGGCGCTTCACGCAAAGCGATCTATTGCCTTCAGGTTCTGCCGCGCATCGCTGACTGCACAGTTTCATGAAATCGGGTTATCCCGGTTTCGAGCGTACCAAGGGTCAATTGCTCGATCGCGCCAGAGGAAAGCCCCTGTTGGCCCAGCTCAGCCGCTCTGAAATCCTCGTTCGCAAATACGCCGCCATCAAGCAATTCCCAGCTGCGTTTCCAATGGTCGCGCGCTTTGTCGGAAGTCGGCACTTCAGGGATCAGCATGAAATCTTCAACCAAGGTGCGGTTGTGCGATTGCGGCATCAGCACCATCACATTCAGATAATCGGGGCTTGGAATGACAATTGTGGCAGGCAGCATTTGGTATGCAAAGGTCACCACTCGGCGAAGCGAAGCCATATCGTTGAGATCGACACCCGCCATATCGTCGATTCGCCCAACTGCAGACCGAGCGTGCGGGCCAATCATGTCGCCGGCGGTAATCCCGTCCTTGAAAAATCGTCCGATCGTCGCCGCATGCAGCCGGGTAACGTGATAGCTTTCCAGAAACGCATCCATGATCAGCTTCCAATTGCCCGCCACATCATGTGTTCTGCGGGCGTAAAGGTAGTGATCGGCCATTCCGAAAGCGTCGAAATCTTCACTTAATCGGGTAGCATCGCTGAAATCCGCGCCAGCTACCGGTGCGAACCAAATCAACCCGCCAGCCTCTAGACTGGGCAATTCGATCAACCCATGTGCGCCTTTATCAAGTGCCGGAAAAGTCTCGGGACGCGGCATGGCGAGCAATTTGCCGTCGAGCCGGTATGTCCATGCGTGGTAGGGGCATACCAGACGTTTGGCGCAGATTGTGTCAGTGCCTTCGACCAATCGCGTACCGCGGTGTTGGCAGACATTCATGAAAACGTGCGCCTTACCCTCAGAATCGCGGGTCAACAGCAGCGGTCGGCCGGTCGAATCGTGCGGTAAAGCCATTCCCGGATCTGGCAGCAGCGCAGAAGGCGCAATGACTTGCGGCAGGCGGTCAAACAGCGCGGCTTTCTCCTGCAACCAATGGTCCGGGTCGGTATAAACGGCAGCGGAAACATGCGTAATGCCAGGCGAAACGCGCGGTTCATCATGCATGATTGCAAAAGCGAGGGCTAACTGACCGGTCGTGGGCTGCCGGTCTTGCGTCATTGTTCCAGCTTCGTTCATCGCACACTTCCCTAAATCCGCCAGCACGCTAGTGTCGCACGAAACGCGTGCTGTGCAAAATAACTGACCACGCAATGAGGGACTTTAATACATGGCCACATCGGCAAATTCTACGAAACCCGGCTGGCGCGCGGTGCTGGCGGCCCTGCGCCACCGGAAAACCGGTTATATGCTGTTATTCGGCTTCGCTGCCGGTCTGCCGTATGCGCTGCTGCTGGGAACACTTTATGCGTGGTTGTCCGATGCCAAGGTTGATCTTGAAACCATGGGGGTCTTCTCGCTGATCGGCTTGGCCTACGCCTTTAAATTCCTGTGGTCGCCAGCATTGGACAGGGTGAATTTGCCGGGCATGCGCAAGCTGGGCAAACGCAAGCAATGGATCGTAACGGCACAATTGTTTCTCGGTGCGGCTCTGGTGACTTTGTCGCAGCTTGATCCCGTCGGCGCGCTCGGCTGGTTCTCGCTGTTGGCCGGACTGGGCGCTTTTGCCAGCGCGACTCAGGATGTGGTGATTGACGCATGGCGCGTCGATGTGGCGGATGATGTGGCGACCATCGATATCCTCTCCACCGTCTACCAGATGGGCTACCGGTTGGCCGCATTGGCTGGCGGCGCACTGGCGCTGGTGATGGCAGAGCGGACCAGCTGGCCGACTGTCTATCTCACCATGGGCGCAATCCTGCTGGTGGTGGGTATTTTAGGCCTGTGGGCACCTGATACCGACGCCAGCATCGTGGAAGCGATCGAAGGTGATGGCGATGATGAACACGGTCTGCGCCAGCCCGGACAGGTGACGCCAAAAGTGCGTGGCTGGGCGCTGACCGCCGTTGGCGCGCTGTGGGGCTGGGCTCTGATCGTAGTGGGCGTCTTCATGGTACGCTCGCTCGGCAGCACTCCCGAGGCGCGGCCCGATTCTGTGGAATTCATTACCACCATGGGGCCATTGATAGTGATCGCAACTGTCGTCGTCCCAGCGCTTATTGCCGCTTGGCTGGTTCGGTTGGAAAAAACTGGCAAGAATTTGCTCGCCGCACCGCAGCCCGCGAACAGCCGCGGCGACCGGATACTCGATCATTTATATCGTGCATTGGTTTTGCCGCTGACCGAATTTGTCGGCCGCATGGGCTGGTCGCTGGTGCTCGTGCTGGCGTTGGTGCTGACCTATCGAATCACCGATTCCATTTGGGGGACATTCGCCTATCCTTTCTACCTCGGGGAACTGCAATATTCGAAGGACGAAGTCGCCTTTGCTTCCAAATTCTTCGGTGTCGGTGCGGTAGTTTTGGGTCTGGCGCTGGGCGGCTACCTGCTCACAGCGATGGGACGGATGCAGACATTGCTGCTGGGCGCGATTCTCGCTGCGCTAACCAACCTTCTATACGCCGATCTTTCGATCGGCGGTTTTGGATTAGCGAATGCAAGCAGGTTTACTGGCTTCAGCTGGCTGGTGGAGCATTTGGGCGGCGATGTCCGGATGGCCAAGCTGCTGCTGGCAATCGGGCTGGAAAATCTGGCAATCGGGATTGCGGGCGCAGCCTTTGTCGCTTGGCTTTCGTCAATCGTAGCCAAGGGGTATAGTGCGGTACAATATGCGTTGCTGTCCTCGCTCACGATGCTGGTCGGCACATTGGGTCGCGGTGCGCTGGGCCAGATGATCGAGGAGCGCGGGTATTTCGATGTGTTTATTCTGACCACAGCGATTGGCGGTGTTGCGGTGGTGCTGGTGCTATTCGAATGGATGCGCAGCTCTCGGCAAGAACGGCGCGCTAGTCCGGCAGTTCCTGATTTAGCCTGAGGACTTCGCCCGCAAGGTAGAGCGAGCCAGCGATCAATACTGGCAATCCATCGGCGGGTATGGCGGCAAGGGCAGCGGGAACATCCGGTGCTTGGCCTGCGCTCTCGCCAAACATCCGGGCGCTGTGGCATTCATGATCAGGCACTGGTACAACCGTCAAGCTCGCGATTTCCTGTGCAAGCGGTCCGGTAATCGCCGCCGGGTCCTTATTCGCCAGCATTCCGATGATCAAATGAAGCCGCTGTCCACTGAAATGCTGCTTTAGCGCTTTTCCGGCGTCAAGATTATGTCCGCCGTCCAGCCAAATTTCGCGGCGGCCAGCCAGAGGCCCCTGCGAAAGGCGCTGAAGGCGGGCGGGCCAAGTCGCCACCCTGATACCTTGCGCCAACGCTTCGGGCGATACCTTGACGGTATCCTGATGCCGCAGCATCGCTACGGCAAGCGCCGCGTTCTGCATCTGATGGTCGCCGGGCAGGGTGGGTGTGGGCAAGTTCAGATCGCCATACTTGTCACGATATTCCAGTCCGGCAATCGCGCTGATATCCCAGTCCCGCCCGCGCATGGCCAGTATCGCACCGGATCGGTCAGCGGCACGGACTATCTCTTCTTCGGCAACCAACGGATAGTTGAATGTCACCAGCGGACAGCCCTGTTTGGCGATCCCCGACTTCTCAAACGCGATACGAGCAATCGGAATTTCTGGTGCGCCTTCCTCGGGTGCGAGGAGGAAGCGCTCATGATCGATACCCAGTGTTGCAATCCCGCAGGCGGCGGGACGTTCGATCACATTGGTGGCATCGAACCTACCGCCCAAACCGACTTCGATCACACAGGCATCGGCCGGCGTGCGGGAAAATGCCAGAAATGTGGCGGCGATGGTGACTTCGAAGAAACTGGGCGCGAGATCGTCTGACTGATCCAGTACCTCGGCCAGCAATGCCGCCAATTGCGCGTCTTCAATCAATTTTCCGGCAATCCGGATGCGTTCGTTAAAACGCACCAGATGCGGACTGGTGGCCATGTGGACGCTGAACCCTTGGGCCTCCAATATGGCGCGCAGAAATGCGCATGTTGAGCCCTTGCCATTGGTCCCTGCCACATGAAATGCGGGCGGAAGGCGTAAATGGGGATCGCCAAGCCGGGTCAATAAGGTGCGTATGGTTTCGAGTCCGAAGCGCCCCTGCGGCAGGGACAATTGCGCCAGCCGATCAAGCTGCGCCTGTACCTCGGCATCTTCGGATTGCGCGAAATCCATCAGCGGGATTCCCAGTTGAACTTACGCGGCCTGCGCAGGTTGGAGATAATCCAGCACATTTGCCAGCGTTTCGCGGAGGCGGTTCCGGTGGACAACCATATCGACCATGCCGTGCTTGTGCAGATATTCCGCCCGCTGGAACCCTTCGGGCAGGCTTTCGCGGATCGTATCCTGGATCACGCGCTGCCCGGCAAAGCCGATCAATGCGCCGGGTTCGGCAATTTGGACATCGCCCAGCATTGCATAGCTGGCGGTCACGCCGCCGGTAGTTGGATCGGTCAGAACCACAATATAGGGTAGGCCTGCTTCCTTGAGCCGGCGGGTCATAACGGTCGCCTTGGGCATTTGCATCAGGCTGAGAATGCCTTCCTGCATCCTTGCGCCGCCTGCAGCGGTAACCACGATATAGGCGCAATTGCGGTCCAGTGCGTTTTGGGCGCCCTCGCAGAAGGCATCGCCCACCGCCATACCCATCGATCCGCCCATGAAATGGAAATCCTGAACGCCGATTACAGCGGGGCGTCCTTCGACTTCGCCCGATCCGACGCTGAAGGCATCGCGGTGCGGGTTGTTGGCGCGGGCCGTTTTTAAGCGATCGACGTATTTCTTGGAGTCGCGGAATTTCAGGGGGTCTTCGCGGACTTCGGGTTGGGGAAGCATGGTGAAACCGTCATCAAGCAGCAGCTGCAGCCGCCGATCAGCGCCCAGCCGTCCGTGATGGTCGCAATGCTGGCAAATTCGCCATGCGTCCTCATAATCCTGACTGAACAGCATTTCAGTACATTTGGGGCATTTGACCCATAAATTATCCGCCGTTTCCCGCTTGGGTAGGAACGGCAACGAATTGCGGACGCGGGAAATCCAGTTCATTTCTTTTCCTTAACGAGCCGAATGTACGGCCTGCGC
>JBBKWK010000049.1:0-8817 GCA_037968915.1 Pontixanthobacter sp. | reverse complement strand
CGAACATCGTGCAGAACATTGAACCGGACGTTAGCTGACCACTCATTTTCGGACGATTAGTACCGCAATGTATTGGCCGCGAGTTCGTACCGAATAAAAGGTTGGCACTGACAGCAAATTTGCATTCGCAGAAATTGAGCCTACCCTCCCGTCCGGGTCGCTAATCACGATGTCGGCTGGGGCCGCATTATCTGGCAACGATGGGAAAATTCTATGAAGAAAATACTGCTCATATCTGCATTTGCGGCGCTGGCCGCCTGCTCACCGGCAGAGAAAACGGACGACGCTGCCGCAACCACAGAGACAGCCGCTGTGGCGGCGGCAGTTACTGCAGCTGATGGCGGACCCAGCGACGGTGCCTACAAGATAACCGGGGCTGACGGTAAAGTGACTATGGAAGATATCCGTGCGGACGGGACTTACACCGCCACCAGAGATGGTGAGGAACCCGAGACCGGCACCTGGGAGCAAAAATCACCTGAATCGTTCTGTACCAAATCGGATGATGAAGGCGCAGTTCAGAAATGCTTCGCTGAAAAAGTTGATGAAAGCGGCGTTTGGACTTCGGTCGATCCCGATGATGGAGAAATTTCGACGATTGTGCGCGTCATAGGGTAACGCTGGCTATCAAAGCTGGAACATAGGGCATCGCGGCGATTGGCGCCGCGGTGCCCTTTTCACACAATCACAGGCATTGGATTACGCTTTCCCGTGCCGGGCAGGCTCCCAACTTTCCTACACCGCGATGCGCTGTCATAATGTTCGTGCGGCCAATTTGGCTGTCGGTTCTTTGACATGGTGAAGGTGCATTTTCTGCGGACCGGCAGGTGTCCGTCCGGGCCTCGTATGGCCGGTAATCACTTTATTTTTCAACTAACTGCGCCTGCGGACACCAAATGTCGGAAATGTCACTTGTGTAACCCCGCGCGCTGTTGCTCCGATGCCGCGCATTGCGGGAAAAGTCCTATCCCAGAAGGCGCTGCGCCATCGCCCGCACATCCGCGCCCATATCTTCGCGCTCCAATGCAATCGCCAGGGTCGCTTCGATAAAGCCAAGCTTGCTGCCGCAATCGTAGCGTTTGCCTTCGAACGTTACTGCATGGAACGGCTGGGTGCCGATCATCTTGGCCATCGCATCGGTCAGCTGGATCTCGCCGCCAGCGCCTGCGCCCTGGGTTTCCAAAGTGCGCATGACTTCGGGCTGGAGGATGTAGCGGCCCGAGACAATCTTGTTGGACGGCGCCTGATCCACTGACGGCTTTTCGACCAGCCCGAGTACTTCGGTGAGCGCGCCATTGACAGCGCCCGGGTCGATCACGCCGTAGCTCGATACCTCTGCCATCGGCACTTCCAATACGCTGATCAGATTGCCGCCAACTTCGTTATACGCCTCGACCATCTGTTTCATGCAGCCTGCGCCGCCTCCCTTTGGCCCGACCATCAATTCGTCTGGCAGCAGGATCGCAAAGGGTTCGTCACCCACGATGGCGCGGGCGCACCAGATCGCATGGCCCAGCCCCATCGGTACTTGCTGGCGTACGGTGATGATATCGCCCGGCGTAGCGCGGGTTGCGTCGAGCACGGCCAAGTCCTTGCCGCGTTCAGTCATCGTCGCTTCCAGTTCAAACGCGATGTCGAAATGTTCGACAATGGCGGTTTTGCCCCGTCCGGTGACAAAGATGATCTGTTCGATGCCCGCCTCGCGCGCCTCGTCCACTGCATATTGAATCAGTGGCCGGTCGACGATCGGCAACAGCTCTTTAGGGATCGCTTTGGTCGCCGGCAGAAAACGGGTTCCCAATCCTGCGACGGGAAAGACGGCTTTGCGGATCGGTTTGCGTATGGTCATCTGTCCTCGTTAATCAGGCGGTTAACATCGCGTCAACTAATGCGGGCAGGTTTCCTGCGTGTGACAAAACCACCGATACTTGCGCGTACACTCGCGCGGCTACTTGCTCTGGGCGTGGTTCCGGCTAAACCGACCCAATGGACAAGATAATAATTCGGGGCGGAAATCGTCTCTCGGGCACGATTCCTATCTCAGGTGCAAAGAATGCAGCGCTCACGCTGATCCCCTGTGCGCTGCTGACTGAAGAGCCGATGACGCTGCGCAATCTGCCGCGCCTCGCCGATATCGACGGCTTCCAGCATCTGATGGGCCAGTTCGGGATTTCGACCAGTATTCAAGGCAACCGGCCGGAAGATTTCGGCCGCGTGGTTACCTATGAGGCAACCCGGCTGACCTCCACCGTCGCGCCTTATGATCTGGTGCGGAAAATGCGTGCATCAATCCTGGTGCTTGGCCCGATGCTGGCGCGAGCGGGCGAAGCAACCGTCTCGCTGCCCGGCGGCTGTGCGATCGGGAACCGGCCGATTGACCTTCATTTGAAGGCGATGGAGGCGATGGGTGCAGAGATCGAAATGGCGCAGGGATATGTCCGGGCGCACGCACCCGATGGCGGTTTGCCCGGCGGCGATTTTGATTTTCCGGTGGTGTCTGTCGGCGCCACGGAAAACGCGCTGATGGCGGCGGTTCTGGCGGGCGGCACCAGCCGTCTGACCAACGCCGCGCGGGAGCCGGAGATTGTCGATCTGTGCAATCTGCTGACCGCGATGGGCGCGGAGATCGAGGGGATCGGCAATTCCGACCTGACCATCCACGGGGTCAAACGCCTGCACGGCGCGACTTACCGGGTGATGCCCGACCGGATCGAAGCGGGCTCCTATGCCTGCGCGGCGGCAATAACCGGCGGCGAAGTGCGATTGGAAGGCGCGAAGGCCGATGAAATGGCGGCCACTCTGCACGCATTGCGCGACATCGGGGTGCATGTGGAAAGCGATGCCAAGGGCGTGAATATTGCTTCGGACGGCAAGCTGAAGGCAACCAATCTGACGACCGCTCCTTATCCGGGGCTCGCCACCGATATGCAGGCGCAATTGATGGCGCTGTTATGCCGGGCAGAAGGCACCAGCGTGCTGAAGGAAACGATCTTTGAAAATCGATATATGCATGTGCCCGAACTCAGCCGGATGGGCGCGCATATCGAAACGTCGGGCCGCACTGCGATTGTGCACGGCGTCGAAAGCATGACCGGCGCGGAAGTGATGGCAACCGATCTACGCGCTTCGATGAGCCTGGTTATCGCGGGCTTGGCGGCAGAGGGGACTACGCAAGTGCGCCGCCTCTACCACCTCGACCGCGGGTACGAACGGCTGGAAGAAAAGTTGGCGCTGGTAGGCGCAGATATCGAACGAGTGGGCGACGATTAGGTCGAACCTCGCTGCGAGATATTCGGTTCAGTAAATAGCGGCTTCTCGAAGCACGAATTATCAAATCGGCAAATGGTCTGGCTTC
Source organism: Pontixanthobacter sp. (assembly GCA_037968915.1). Lineage (GTDB taxonomy): Bacteria > Pseudomonadota > Alphaproteobacteria > Sphingomonadales > Sphingomonadaceae > Allopontixanthobacter. Next base: position 5,462 of record JBBKWK010000049.1, on the reverse strand, counting down.
GCATAAAGGCTGTCGATCAATGGGCAGCCGGCTGTGCCGCCGGTGTCGCATGCGTGAACCGAATCGCGCAGCTCGCGCTCCATGCGCTGCAAATCCTGGATTTTGCGTTCCACCACCGTCAGATGGCGCGCAGCCAGTATTCGCACGTCGCCGCAGGAATTGTCGATGTCTTCTGCAAGGCCAAGCAAGGTCCGCACTTCATCGAGCGTGAACCCCAGCTCCCGCGCACGCCGAATAAAGCGCAGCCTGCCCACATCATCGGGCCCATAGCTCCGATAACGACCGCGCCTTGCGGCGATCGGGAGTATGCCAATCCGTTCATAGTAGCGGATCGTTTCGATATTGCATCCGGTCTGTAAAGAAAGGTCGCCTATCTTCATCCTGCACCGACAAATTTATCTCTTGAGTCTGTAGTTACTACAGATGGTACAAGGATCCATCTCTGGATTCAAGGAGCCCCAATCATGTCGGATACGGTACATACCGCTGGACAACCGACGCCGAAGGGCGCGGTCCTGTTGACGATAGGAGGAACTGTGGCGGCATTAGGCGTTGCCTCATGTTGCGCTTTGCCGCTGCTATTTGCCTCGCTTGGTATCGGAGCGGCTTGGCTTGGCGGGGTAGGATCCATGGCTGCACCCCATCGGCAATTGCTTCTGGTTGCTTCCGCCGCGCTGCTCGCCGGTGGCGGTCTGTTACTTGCCCGGCAACAGCGGGCTGCGAGGGCTTGCCGCGCAGGCAGTGCTTGCGCCTCGCCTGCCATGCGGGTCGCGACCTTTGCGGGGCTCGTGGCCGGGATCGCCCTGCTCTGCGGCGGATATGCCTATGGCTGAAACTGCAGCCAATCTTTCATCCGTCATTACCTGTCCGCAATGCGGAACTTCTCGCACGGAGATCATGCCGAACAACGCCTGCTGGTTCCTTTATACCTGTACCGGCTGCGGCACCGTCCTTCGCCCTATACATGGCGATTGCTGCGTATTTTGTTCTTACGCATCAATTCCATGCCCAATGATGCAAACTGATGGTGCGAGGAATTGCTGCAGATGACCATCGAAGGATTGCCGTCCGACATTGGCGCCCGGATTTCCCGCGATGCCTCGGTCAGTTGGCCAGCCCAGAAGATCGCATCGCCAGCCATACCCGTATCGCGCTGGCGAGGCCGGGCGGGGTGGGTGATTTGATCCGTTCAGCATCTATGCGCGCAACCAGCGCGTTGATCGGCAAGCCCTCCGCCCCGGCAGCCGCTTTTAGCATATCCCAGAACAATGGTTCGAGGCTGATCGAAGTCTTGTGCCGGTCGATCTGGACCGAACGTTTGACGGGCGGATGGTAGGGAACAGTTATAGTCTTGCCCTCAATACATATGCTGCCCGCCGTTGATGCTCATCGTTGATCCGGTGACGAATCCGCCATCCTCCGAACACAGGAAACACACGCCGCGCGCAATTTCAGTCGCTTGGCCGAGCCGGCCCACAGGAATTTTCGAGACGATTTTTTCGAGCACAGCGTCGGGGACGGCTGCGACCATGTCGGTATCGATATAACCGGGTGCGATCGCGTTGACGGTAATTCCGGAACGGGCGCCTTCCTGTGCGAGCGCCTTTGTAAAGCCGTGGATGCCGCTCTTGGCTGCAGCATAATTGACCTGACCATATTGGCCCGCCTGCCCGTTGATCGAGCCGATGTTGACGATGCGGCCCCACTTGCGTTCCCGCATGCCTTCGAAGCAGGCTTTTGCCATGTTAAAGCAGCCTCCCAGATTGATCCGCATAACTTCGTTCCAATCGTCGAAGCTCATTTTCAGCAAAGTGCCGTCGCGGGTGATCCCTGCATTGTTGACCACGACATCGATCGGGCCAATATCCTTTGCGATCTGTGCGCATCCGGCGAGGCAGGCTTCGTGATCGCCCACGTCCCATTTATAGGCCGGGATACCGGTTTCTTCGGTGAAGATGCGTGCCTTTTCATCATTGCCGCCATAATTGGCGACCACAGTGAATCCGTCCTGCTTGAGCATTTCAGATACTGCCCGCCCGATGCCGCGGGTTCCGCCGGTGACGACTGCTACATGTGCCATAAAGCTATTTCCCTCTCCTCAGATCAATTTTTCTGACCTTACGGCAACCTTGAGTTTGGGCAAATAAAAACCCCGCCGAAGCGGGGTCTTGTTGAGCCGTGCAATCGAATTCTTGCGAATTGCGTCAGCCGGTTAGAAGCGGAACTGTGTGCCCACATAGACCGCTTGGCTGTCCAGCACGGAATCGGTCAAAGGTTCCAGCCGGTCACGATCCTGCGACAAGCGCACCCCGGCGGTAACATTCAGATTGCCAGTGATCCGGTAGGCGCCGCCGACATCAACTGTCTGTTCGCCGAGCGATTCCAGAGTGCCCTTGGACCGGCCCGTTGTACCTTTATTCGCTTCCAAAGCGATACGCGGTTGGAACCGGCTTGGCTTGTCCGCCGCGCTACTTACTGCAGGTTTGAAATCTGCGAGGTCGGGCAGTCCGATCTTGTTGAGGCCGAGCGATGTATTGGCACTCACATCCGCTTTGGCCAGAGCGGGCACCTTGGCAAAGCCCTGATAGCCGCGCGCCACGCCCAAATTATAACGCGTTGGCGCCAGCTTGAAACTATCCTTGCCAGCCTCGCCCGGTATCCTTGAAACGGAGCCCGCTGAACCTTGCGCCAAAGATATGGCCGAGCGAACGGAAATCGCTCTGGCGGTCTGGTCATCGACCCGGACTGCTACGGTAAAGGTGCGGTCCTGTCCGGACTGTTTGCTGGCCGGGGTAAAACGAATCGCCTGCCCCCGGGCTTGCACGCTTGCGGCAACCCGGCGCGCCAGTTGCGGATCAACTGTGGCGGGGGTGAAGGGAACAAATTCTACAGCAGTTGATTCGGCAACAGAATTCTGGATGCCGGAAACCGCAAGGCCCGCAGTAGGGACAGCCAGCGCAAGACCCGCAGCGGCGAAAAGCGCCGGCGCGATTCCGCCGATTCCTGCCTTGTTGCGAGTTCTAGCTGTCATTGTGCCCTCTGTTAAATGCTGAGCATCCTGACCACAAAGGGCCTGAATGGCTCCTGACTTCATATCCGCTAAGCCGTCTTTTCCCCTACGGCACCATTGCGGAAGAAATATGATCGTAAGCGCGAGTCTAGGGATTGGCCAGCTTTTCCACAGCCTTAGGAGTTTGATCAGAGGAATCTGTTGCTACTTCCCCACAAAGTAGGGAATTTAGTCCGTAAAATGACGCATTTCGTGGATCTATCTGCGATGGGAAATTTGAATTTTGTATCGTCGATTGGGTTTTCCAATTGCGCGACTCGACCCGGTTTGCCGCGACTCGGAACCGACAGGCCGGACGCCAACTCCGAGTCGCTCCAGCGAATCGGCAGCGCGGATTAAGCGCTGGTTCAGTCCTGTGGGCGGTAATCCTCCAGTGACTCGAATGCATCCGATACAATCCAATTCGTATCCAATCCTTGCCGCCCGCGCCACGCGGGTTATAGAGACTGGAAATTATGTCTTTGGCCGATTTCGTAACAATTTTTCGCGCCAGCCCAACTTTAAGGACGCTCCGCATCATCATGACCGTCAAACGCACTCCTTCCGCCCAACTTCTGCGCTCAGCGCTGATCTCAGCCGCTATTTTCGGCCTCGCCGCATGTAGTAGTGGCAAAGACCGTCCGGCTGCCGATCTGGCCGCTTCGCAGGTCACCACTATCGGTGTAAATTCCTATCTGTGGCGGGCATCGCTCGAAACGGTCAGTTTTGCGCCGTTGCTGCAGGCCGATAGTGCGGGCGGCGTGATTGTTACCGATTGGTATTCACGGCCGGAGAATCCGTCAGAGCGAGTCAAAGTATCGGTCGCCATTCTGGATCAGGATTTGCGCGCCGATGCGCTGCGGGTGGCCGCCAGCCGCCAGGTCATGCAGGGCGGCAATTGGGTTGACGCGCCCGTTCAGGCCGCAACAGTCCAGAAACTGGAAGATATCATCCTGACCAAGGCCCGCGATCTTCGGCGTCAAGCGGTCAGCTGATCGTACCGGGCCACAATATCGGGCCAAAATGTTGAGTAGCCCTGAATGAGTGACGCACCAGACAGCCGCTTCGATCCGGCGCAGGCCGATCTGCGGTGGCAGGCAGCATGGGATGAAGCCGGCTGTTTCCATGCCGACAGTAACAGCGCCAAGCCGAAGAGCTATGTGCTGGAGATGTTCCCTTACCCCTCCGGTCATGTCCACATGGGCCACGTCCGCAATTACACGATGGGCGACGTGCTTGCCCGTTACAAGCGGATGCGCGGGTTCGAGGTATTGCATCCGATGGGCTGGGATGCGTTCGGGATGCCCGCCGAAAATGCCGCGATGGATAAAAACGTCCATCCCGGCGGTTGGACGCGCGACAATATCGCCCACATGAAATCGCAGCTGAAGCGGATCGGCTTCGCGCTCGACTGGTCCCGTGAATTCGCTACTTGCGATCCGGAATATTACGGCCACGAACAGGCACTGTTTCTCGATCTGTATGAAGCGGGACTCGTCTACCGCAAGGAAAGCGAGGTCAATTGGGATCCGGTTGACCATACCGTTCTGGCGAACGAGCAAGTCATCGATGGCAAGGGTTGGCGGTCCGGCGCAGAAGTTGAAAAGCGCAAACTGAGCCAGTGGTTTCTGGGGATCACGCAATTTGCCGAAGATCTGCTGACCGGTTTGGGTTCGCTGGAAAATTGGCCGGACAAGGTTCGCCTGATGCAGGAAAACTGGATCGGCAAGAGTAAGGGTCTGCAATTCGCATTTGGCCTATCCGATGGACAGTCGGTGGCAGTTTATTCCACGCGTCCGGATACGATTTACGGTGCCAGCTTTGTTGCAGTGGCGGCGGACCATCCAATTGCACAGGGCGCCGCCGCGAGCGATCCGGCCGCAGCTACCTTTATCGAGGAATGCAAACGCGGCGGGACCACTGCAGCGGAATTGGAAACTGCGGAAAAGCACGGTTTCGACACCGGGATCACTGCAGCGCACCCGCTGGATCCAGCGCGCCACCTGCCGGTCTACATCGCCAATTTCGTGTTGATGGAATACGGCACTGGCGCGGTGATGGGCGTGCCCGGGCACGACCAGCGCGATTTCGAATTTGCCACGAAATACAATCTGCCGGTTATCCGCGTTGTGGCAGAATCTGCGGCGGAGGCTGACCAGCCGTTTGGCGCATCTGCCGAAGCCGGTGACGGGGTGATCGTGAATTCCGGCCCGCTTGACGGGATGGATGTTGCGGCCGCCAGCGCCGAGGTAATTGCGCGGGCGGAACATGGCCAATGGGGCGCGGGCAAGACCGTGTGGCGACTGCGCGACTGGGGCGTTTCGCGGCAACGGTATTGGGGCACGCCGATACCGTTCATTCATTGTGATGCCTGCGGTGTGGTGCCGGTGCCGAAGGATCAATTGCCGGTCGC
>JBBKWK010000048.1:0-3497 GCA_037968915.1 Pontixanthobacter sp. | reverse complement strand
GCGGGCCAGTCCACCCAGATGATCGTGGGCGCGGACAGTGCCAACGATGCTGACATCGTGGGCAAGGCGAGCAAGTTGTATGGCAGTTTCGGTCTGCGCCGCGTTTATTATTCCGCCTTCAGCCCGATCCCCGATGCCAGCGCGGTACTGCCGCTGAAGCGCCCGCCGCTGATCCGCGAACACCGCTTGTACCAGTCGGACTGGCTGATGCGGTTTTATGGTTATTCATCGGGCGAGGTGATGGCAGCCACGGGGCCGGACGGGATGTTGCCGCTGGATATCGATCCCAAGCTGGCCTGGGCGCTGAAATTCCGTGAAACTTTCCCGCTCGACGTCAACCGCGCCCCGCGCGAGATGTTGCTGCGGGTGCCGGGGCTTGGCGTCACGGCGGTGAACCGGATCATTGCTGCGCGGCGGCACCGCGTTCTCAGGCTGGACGATATTGGCAAGCTGACCATCTCCATTGCCAAGGTGCGGCCATTTATCTGCGCCAGCGACTGGCGGCCAACCACGCTGACCGACCGCGCCGACCTGCGCAAACTGCTCGCGCCCAAGCAGGAGCAATTGGAGCTTTTCGCCGCGTGACACCGCTCCCTCACCTTGAACAAGGCGACTATTACACCGTCACCATGCCCGCACCGGATGATTTTGCTTTCTGGCGCGAACAGGCGCGGGTGCTGGTGCAATGCGGTGTGTCGCCGGAGCGTGTGGCGTGGATGGAACCCGGCGGCTCGGGCAATCTGTTTTCGAACGGCGAAAGCAGCCCCCCAGTACCGCCGCCCGAAGCGCCGCAGCCGCGGGCCAGCAAACGCTTCCTGCAACTCGCCAAGAACGCCGCATTGCATTCCGATTCTGAACGTTTTGCGCTGCTCTACCGCCTGCTGTGGCGGCATCAGGCAAATCCGCGGATCATGGAGGACAAGACTGACAATGACATCCGCCGGATCGAGGAGCTGGACAAGAATGTCCGGCGCGACAGCCACAAGATGCACGCCTTCGTCCGCTTTCGCCTGGTAGAGACGGATCAGGGCTCAGATGAGGGAGAGGACCATTACATCGCCTGGTTCGAACCCGATCACCACATCGTCCGCGCCAATGCGGGTTTCTTCAAACGCCGCTTCGCCAATATGAAATGGTCGATCCTGACCCCGCGCGGCTGCCTGCATTGGGATGGCGAAACCATGCGCGAAGGGCCGCCCGCAGAACGCTCCGACGCGCCCACCGGTGATCCGACCGAAGATCTCTGGCGCAAATATTACGCCTCCACCTTCAACCCCTCGCGGCTGAAAGTGGGCGCGATGATGAGCGAGATGCCCAAGAAGTATTGGAAGAACTTGCCCGAAGCATCCCTGATCCCTGAATTGATCGCCGGTGCGCAGGCCCGCGAACGTGCGATGGTGACAGCCGGTAAACGGGACGAGGAAGCGCCACCCGAAACACTGGATATCATCGACAAGGCGATCCACGCTTGCCAGCGCTGCCCGATTGGCGGCCTCGATAATCACGCGGTCATGGGGGAGGGGTCACTTGGTGCGTCGTTGATGATCGTGGGCGAGCAGCCGGGCGATCAGGAGGATTTGCAAGGTCGGCCATTCGTCGGCCCTGCCGGACAATTACTGGATGTCCACTTGGAGCGTGCCGGGATCGATCGCGGTGCCGCCTATGTCACCAATACGGTCAAACATTTCAAATATGTGGCGCGCGGCAAGCGGCGGCTGCACCAGTCGCCCACCGCTAAGGAGATCGACACCTGCCGCTGGTGGATCGAAAGCGAGCGCGCTTTGGTCAAGCCCAAGCTGGTACTCGCGCTGGGGGCTAGCGCGGCGCGCGGGATGCTGGGCAGGACAGTCAGCATTTCCCGCGCGCGCGGAGTGCCGCATATGCTCGATGATGGCAGCGAATTGTGGATCACCGCGCACCCGTCCTACCTGTTGCGGCTCGACGGGCAGGCGCGCGAGGAACAGACGCGCCTGTTCGATGCCGATCTTGCCGCAGTACGCGGGCGGTTGGCGGAGCTGGCCAAGTGATATGCCCGAAGCGGCCCTCACTCCCGGCAAACGCAGGATCGAGCTTGATCCCGACCTGATCGATGCGCCGCCACGCGCGGATTTTGTCGAACTCGGGCTGGTGAGCTGTTTCAGCTTCCTGCGCGGCGCATCCGATGCGGTCGATTTGGTGATGGCGGCGCGGGTGCATGGCTATGATGCGATTGGCATAGCTGATGTCAATTCGATGGCCGGCGTGGTGCGGATGCATACGGAAGCGCAGACACTGAAACTGCGACCGGTGATCGGCTGCCGGATCGAAACCGCCGAAGGGCTGGCCTTCCTTGCCTATCCGCAGGACCGCGCTGCTTACGGGCGGTTGTGTGCGCTGATTTCTGCCGGACGAATGGCGACACTGGAAGGCGAATGGCAGGTAAAGGGGGCATGCGATATTTCCCTCGCCATGCTGGCAGGGCACGCTACGGGAATACAACTCATCCTCCTGCCGCCGCGCGATCTGGCGCAGGAGTTCACGATTGCGGTTGAAAGCAATGTGATCCCTCTGCATTCCGCGGAGGTTGCCAAGGTGCCGAAACACCTGCCTTTCGAGAGCATTGTCCCGCACCTCGCCCACCAGCTTCCTACCCTGCGCCATATTGCTGCTAGCTATTTCTATACTGGCGATGACATTGCCCGGATCGAACGACTTGATACGCTGGCGAAGGCAAATGGCCTCGCTCTACTCGCCACCAATGATGTCCATTATGCCGCGCCGGACAAGCGCCCGCTGCAGGATGTGCTGACTGCCATCCGGCATAAGACCACCGTCGACCGGGCGGGGCATCATTTGCACGGCAATGGTGAACGATATCTCAAATCCCCCGGACAGATGGCAGCGCTATTCGCCCGGTGGCCGCACGCCATCGTGGCGGCACGCGAGGTGGCGGATGCCTGCAATTTCAGTCTGGATGAATTACGCTACGAATATCCCGAGGAGATTTATCCCGACGGCAAAAATCCGCAGGAACATCTTGAACAACAAACCTGGGAAGGCGCAAAATGGCGCTTTCCCAGCGGTTTGCCTGACAGTGTTCGGGAGACATTGCAGCGCGAACTGGCGTTGATCGCGAAGCTGGATCTGGCGCGCTATTTCCTCACCATCAAGGACATCGTGGATTTTGCCCGCAAGAAGGTTGATCCGCCGATCCTGTGCCAGGGGCGCGGCAGCGCGGCCAATTCGGCGGTATGTTACTGCCTTGGGATCACTTCGGTTGATCCGGCCAAACATGCTCTGCTGTTCGACCGGTTCATCTCCGAAGAACGCAAGGAGCCGCCCGATATCGACGTCGATTTCGAGCATGAGCGGCGCGAGGAAGTGATCCAGTATATTTACCAGCGCTATGGCCGCCACCGCGCAGGCCTGTGCGCCACCGTGGTCCATTACCGGCCGCGCATGGCGATCCGCGAAGTGGGCAAGGCGATGGGGCTGAGCGAAGACATCACCTCGGCGCT
>JBBKWK010000047.1:0-3218 GCA_037968915.1 Pontixanthobacter sp. | reverse complement strand
TCGGCGCTGGCAACCAGCAGGTCCAGATCGGTTATTCCGGCCAGCCCAAGGCTGATCGACGCCGTATTCTTATAGACAACGTAGCGAATGCCCGCGTCAGCAAGCCTGGTTACGAGAAGTTCAGACACCGGAAGGGGAGAAGGGGAATTCCGGCGATCGATCTGGTCAGATCCTTCTTGATGTTCTGCAATCCGCATTGCCGTTTGTACTCATCTCTTACCGACCTCCAGCTGCAAGGTCACCATTAAACAGTACGTAGGAACAGCCATTGGCCGGTGGTCATATGATCACCCGGTCGACCAGCCAATAGGCGCCGGTGATGCCAATCGCATATGCGGTCAAGCGAATGCCTGGCTGTACAGCAGGCGGGGCCGCTTTGCGTAACCCGGCGAGCACTGCCAAAACGGCGATGATGACGCCAATCTGCCCAACCTCCACCCCCACATTGAACGCCAGAAGCGCCGGGACGATGTCCCCTTGTGGGAGGCCAATCGCGCCCAGTGCTCCGGCAAATCCGAAGCCATGCAACAGGCCAAACAGGAAGGCTATTACCCATGGAAATCGCAAGGTCAGACTTTGTTCGGGCCCGGGTTTGCGAACAATTTCGAGCGCCAGAAACACGATCGAGAGTGCAATCAGTGCTTCTACGGTACGTTGGGGCATGGATAGGAAACCCAGCGCAGCCCCAGCCAAGGTCAGTGAATGGGCGAGGGTAAATGCAGTTGCTGCCATCACCACCGCGCGCGGACGGCGCAATAACAGGACCAGCGCGATGACGAACAGCAAATGATCCCATCCAGTCAGGATGTGCTCGACCCCGATTACGAAATAGGTGCCTGCCACTTGACTCGTGTTCGCCGGACCGGTGATCGTGGCGGCGGGCCGCGCAGCAGTCAGAAGGTGGGTCTGGACAGGTTCATCCAGCGGCGCAATGCGGACCAGCGTGTCGCCCGGCCCTGACAGCGAAGGTATCCCGATAGTGCCGCCAGCCAGAATACCGGCACACCGTAACAGCGCGTTGCCGATTATGGCTCCGCCGACGAAACCCTGCCTTACCTCGTCAACATATCGGCAATTTTCTGGCAATGCCGGCGGCGCAATTTCGCCAGATGGCGGCTGTGAAAGGGGCAGCTTCCATGCCATCTGCCAATCCCCGGCGTGTTCTTCGTTCATTTCGAGATAGCCGGGTCGCAATTCGTCCGCACTGGCTGCACCGGGTAGCCACAGGATCAATACGAGCAAGTTGACAAGCAGCCTCATTTCTCCACGCTCACGTGATAGGCACTGCGCAGCAATTCATAGGCGTCCTTGCGCCGCTGCGCCTCGGTGCTGCTGCGCCAATCGGCCTCTACTTGATCGCGAATGTCCGCCAATTGCGGCGGCGCACCGGTATTGCGCGCGCGAAGCCGTACCAGATGCCAGCCAAATCCGGATGCAATCGGACCGGCCCAGTTTTCGGCCTGTTCAAGTTTGTCCAGTGCGGCAGTAAAGTTCTGGCCAAGCCGGCCTTCAACCTCGGTCCGGGCCGCGTTATCAAATGCCGCGGGCAGCGAAATTTCCTCGCCAGTAGACTGGCCGCTGGCCAAGGCCACGTTGGCCGCAGCGCGTTCTGTAAAATAGCGCTGATCAAAACTGTATCGTACATCTTCGGCGAAACGTTCCGGATGTCTTGCCAGCCAATCCGCCAGTGTCGCATCCGAAACAGCCGCCGTTTCAGCCATGCTGGCGGCCAGATAGTCCATCTTGTTCGCCAGCCGCTTGCGCACCACCGCATCATCCCGGTCGAGGCCCAATCGGATCGCCTCGCGGTAAAGTACTTCCTCGCGCAGGAAGGCGTCCACCATAGTATCCAGCTCTGCATCGGTCGGCGGGCGCTGCATGGTGCGTTCCCATTGCAGAGCCAGAATCGCCCGGTCTTGCTGCGTGATCGAAATCGTTCGGCTGGCCGGATCGGCAGGTTCGCCGACCCAACCGAGAAACAGGAATAATGCTGTACCCGCGGCCAGAAAATGAAAAATTGGCTCGCGCGTCCAGGCGGGCATGGTCATTAGGCAGCAGGCCCGATCCAGATGGGCGAGCTATACGCGCGGTCCTGCGCCACCGCATCGGCCATTGCTTCTGGCGACAGGGTCATATTGAACCGCAGCGCGTCGAACAGCGGCCATCGCGGGGTCGGAATTTCCAGCACCCGGACGTAATAGAACGCCCGCTGGCCCGCACGGTAATCGGGATCGGTCCAGACCGTTCGCAATTCCGCCGCGCCGATGGAATTGGTGTAGCTGGCCGTCTTCCGGTCCACCGTATCGCCCACCGCAGGCACTTTGCCGTTCACGGGGCGGCGCTTATCACTGTTCGACCACGCCACATCATAGATTTCTTCCCGCGCCGTTCCGTCCGCTTCGGTCCAACCCTTGATAATCTGCACCCGGTCAAGGTGGGCGCCGTCCGGGTCCTTTAGGGCCGACACCAGAAAGCGAGGCGGTTTGCCATTTTGTACCAACTCGCCGCCCATCGGCACGCCAGTCTTGTAGCCCGCGCGCACCCAGTCCCCGTCAAACGCATTGTCGGCAAAGCCGAACCCTCCAAAGAACCGCACCACCATGCGCGGGCCGCTTGTCGCATAAACTTCGCGCCGCATCATCGCGTCGAAAATCTCGGCACGCGTATTGGCCCGTGCCCAGACCGCCGCATACCCGCCAGCGAGATAGTTCCAGCCAAACCGGCCGCCTTGGGTGCCAAGGTTCTGCGGAGTATTCGCGCGGGTTGCGCTGGGTTCGTTACCAGTGTGTTTGCCGAAGAAATTGTCTTCGTCACCAGTTGTCAGCCCGGTGTGGCTATCGGTTGATCCGATCATTCCGAATTTATACGGATTTACCCCGGTGCGTTGTTCAATCGAAAGCCCGCGCTTCAACGCTTCGCGCAGATATTCGCCAGCGAACATCGAATTGGTTTTGGCCCGTGAGAGCGTAAGATTGCCGATATCCCAGCCCTTTTTCCCGAAATCGGCGAATTCATCGTTGGGCGAAAGGAACGGATGCGCTTCGCTGTCCCCCTTGATCTGGGTTGCCTCCACCACCGGTTCACGCTGGGCACGTCGGCGTGCATATTCAGCGGACATCGGGCCGCCGCTCGAATCCGTGAGTTCGAACATCAGTCCATTGGACAGGTTTGAATTATGCGGAATGGCGAGAACCTTGCCGCCGGTCGCCTTTTCATAC
>JBBKWK010000046.1:0-4704 GCA_037968915.1 Pontixanthobacter sp. | reverse complement strand
GGCGGATGGGAAAGCAGGGTGGGACTGCATGCGGAACCGGGGCGTCGAGCATGTCCGGAAGAGCCATGACTGGGCGCTCAATGTTCTTCGTTATCAATCCGTTTACCATCATTTGCTAGGGGTAGGACCGAATGGGGCATCATCGAAAGCCGCGTAGACCGCAGCTTTGATCGCTCGACATAACCGGGGACAACCAAACGTGCTATCCAATCATGATCAAGTGCCCCGGCATCAAGGGCAGCGGTCAGCATCAAAAGCGCCGATCAGTTCGCATCCGGCGTTTCCCGCCATTGTCGCGCTATGGTTTGCCGCGTTGTTGGGGATCGGCAGCCTGATTGTTCCTGTGGTTCTGTTCGAACGGCTAATTGCAATCACTGGCCTGGACGCGCTCGTGCCTTCTGCGCAGGCCCCGCTAGGCTTTACCGCCCGCATGATAATCGCATTGGCCGCAACCGGCATCGGTATTTTCACCGGCCTGCTGCTCGCTCGCAAAACGGCAAGCGCCCAGGCTGACCTCGACAAATCGGTCATGCCCAAAGTCAAGCTGCCGATCTCGGCGTTGGAAGAACTGGGCGCACAAAGCCTGGACCATCCCGTGGATGAGGACGAACTTGTTGGACCGGATGCCGAACCTGATTCTGGTCCGGATTCTGGCCCAGATGTTGATCCGGCAACTGGCTGGCGTCCATCACTGTGGACCACAGATGAACCCGACTCGAATGAACCTGACGGCGCCGAAATGCTGGCCGACAATCCTCAATCGCCTGAAAATTCTGAACCTGAGACCGCAGACGAGCCTGAAGTTGAGGCCCAAGTTGAGGCCCAGATCGAGGACCAAGCTGATTCTGCGCCCTCCCCCGGAATTGCCGCAACGCCATTGCAGGTAACTGAGCCGGAGGAATCGTCACCAGAACCGGTCGCACCTGCGGAATTTGGCATGACTGCCGAGCAGTTGATCAACCGTCCCTTGGAGGAATTGGGTATCGTCCAACTGGTCGAACGATTCGCATTGTCGCTTCAGCAGCAGCCAAAAGCAGCCGCGATCAAGGAAGCGCTAGCGCATTCCGATTCCGTAGCCGAGTGCGATGCAACGGATGATGACCTCGGTCCGGTGCAGCAATCTTTCGGGCCCGATATATTGGCGATACCCGATGCCCTGCGCCCAATCGAATATGGCGATGAATTTTCCGGTTCCTACGATGATGATGATGGTGCCGGGGACGACGATCCGGGGCCGCTCGACTGGCGGGCGGCTTTCGCCGGATCGATAAAATCTGCAGCCGATAACGAGGCATCCGAGCTGGAAGACGACTCCGCTGAGGGCGAGATAGGTGATTTGGATGCAGGCGAAGACTACAGTTCGCTGCTTAATCTAAAACGAAACGGCACCGAGCCGCGCAAGAGTGTTCATCTACCAGACGGCAGTGTGAACGAAATTGCGGAACCCGTCGCGGTTTTCCCGAAGCCAGAGAGTGATCTGGGACAGCGCAGGTTCGACGGTCCGGTCGCAGTCCCCACTGCTGATGCACCATCTGTTACGAGAACGAGTTCAGCGGCTACGGAACGTGCGTTGCGGGACGCGCTGGAAAAGCTGGAGAAGATGAGCGGAACCGGCTGAACTTCAATTTACCGGCGGACGCCATCTGCGGTTGGTTTTGCGTACGATTTTAGAATTTTGGCCACGATTTTTGAGCTACCATGGCCCGCTGGAGCAATCCCGTGGGCCATTTTTTTGTTCCGCTCTGTTAACATCAGGCCATGATAATCTTTGCCGGGCTGAACGATAAGTTGCGGCTCGACAGTTGCAAAAACCATTTCCTGTCGCCAATAACGGCAAAAGCGACATTTTTGCTACGGCTGGCATCAGCAAGGGTCGCACTTCATTGCCGAGCAGGGGCCTGCAAACCTCTTGGCCCGGCACCTGACAGAATTGGAATTGGAATGGGCAACACAGCGCCCCTGCGTTCGTTTGAAATCGGTCAAAAGATCGGCCTGTATGATCCACGCAATGAACACGACGCCTGCGGTGTCGGGTTGGTCGCGCATATCAAAGGCCAAAAAAGCCATTCAATCGTAACGCAGGCGCTCGAGATTTTGCACAATCTCGACCATCGCGGCGCGGTGGGAGCAGACCCTCTGCTCGGCGACGGTGCGGGAATTCTGCTGCAAATTCCCGATCCGCTCATCCGTAAATGGGCTGATAACGATGGCCACATCCTGCCCGCACCCGGCCAATATGCAGTTGCAATGTGCTTCATGCCTCAGGAGGAAGGTGCTCGCGCCTTCGTGACCGAGCGGCTGGAAAAATTCATTGCCAAAGAAGGCCAGACCCTGATCGGCTGGCGCGATGTACCGGTATCTCAGGATGGATTGGGCAAGACCGTCATCGAATCCATGCCGATCATCCGGCAGTGCATTGTTGCCCGGGGGGAAAACTGCGCCGACCAGCAAGCGTTCGAACGCAAGCTGATCGTGATTCGCAAGCAAACGCTTAATCCGCTCAAAGATCTCGCGGAAAAGCATGATCTGCCGGACCTCGCGAGCATGTATATCCCGAGCTTTTCCAGCCGGACGATCGTTTACAAGGGTCTGCTGCTGGCAACGCAGGTCGGTTCTTTCTATGATGATTTGCGCGACCCGGATTGCGTCAGCGCCTTGGGCCTGGTGCACCAACGTTTTTCAACCAACACTTTCCCCAGCTGGCGGCTGGCACACCCCTTCCGGCTGATCGCCCATAATGGCGAAATCAACACGGTTCGCGGCAATGTGAACTGGATGAATGCGCGCCGCCGGACGATGGAGAGCGAACTTCTCGGCCCTGATCTCGACAAGATGTGGCCGCTGATCCCGCACGGCCAGTCCGACACCGCCTGCCTCGATAATGCGCTCGAATTGCTGCTGGCCGGCGGATACAGCCTCGCCCATGCGATGATGGTGCTGATGCCGGAAGCGTGGGCGAAGAACCCGCTGATGGACCCGGCGCGCAAGGCGTTTTACGAATATCACGCTGCCTTGATGGAGCCGTGGGACGGCCCCGCAGCGGTGGCCTTCACCGATGGCCGCCAAATCGGCGCAACGCTGGACCGCAACGGCCTGCGTCCTGCGCGATTCTGCGTGACCAAGGATGATCTGGTCTGCCTCGCATCGGAGAGCGGCGTTTTGCCCTTCCCCGAAGAAGACATCATCCGCAAATGGCGCCTGCAACCCGGGCGGATGCTGCTGATCGATCTCGAGCAGGGGCGGATTATCGAAGATGAGGAGCTGAAAGCGGACCTCGCCGATGCAGAGCCATACGCAAAATGGCTCGAACAGGCGCAGTATAAACTCGAAGACCTTGAGCATCTCGACCTCGAATATTCCGAAGTGCCTGAACACAGCACCCAGCTGCTCCAGCGCCAGCAGGCGTTCGGCTATACGCAGGAAGATATCAGCAAATTCCTCGAACCGATGGCCTCGAAGGGCGAAGATCCGATTGGTTCGATGGGCACTGATACGCCGATTGCGGTACTGTCCGATCGCAGCCGCCTGCTGTATGATTATTTCAAGCAGAATTTCGCGCAGGTAACCAACCCGCCGATTGATCCGATTCGCGAAGAATTGGTGATGAGCCTGCTGTCGATGATCGGTCCGCGCCCCAATTTGCTGGGTCATGACGCCGGTACACATAAGCGGTTGGAAGTCAGCCAACCAATCCTGACCAATCAGGATCTGGCCAAGATTCGTTCGGTCGAGGGCGGGCTGGATGGTGCGTTTCGGACCGAAACCATCGATATTACCTGGCGTGCGTCGAAGGGCGCCAAGGGCTTGGCGTTCGCGCTGAAGGAAATGTGCTGGGCCGCGACCGAAGCAGTGCTGCAGGATCACAATATCCTGGTCCTGTCCGACCGCGCGCAAGGTCCAGACCGAATTCCAATCCCTGCCGCATTGGCAACCGCCGCCGTGCATCATCACCTCGTCCGTCAGGGTCTGCGGATGCAGACCGGGCTGGTGGTCGAAACCGGTGAAGCGCGCGAAGTGCATCATTTCTGCGTGCTCGCGGGATATGGCGCAGAAGCGATCAATCCCTACGTCGCATTTGAAACGCTCGAGCAATTGCGCGAGCTGAAATTCCCGGATCTGACCCCAAAAGATGTCGAGAAAAACTACATCAAGGCTGTCGGCAAGGGCATCCTGAAGGTCATGTCCAAAATGGGCATTTCGACCTATCAGTCCTATTGCGGCGCGCAGATTTTCGACGCGGTCGGCCTTAGTAGCAAGTTCGTCGATGCCTATTTCACCGGCACATCGACCACTATCGAAGGTGTCGGCCTGGTAGAAGTGGCCGAAGAGGCGGTCAGCCGCCATGCCATCGCCTATGGCGACAATCCGCTTTATCGTTCCATGCTCGATGTCGGCGGCGTGTATCAATATCGCCTGCGGGGCGAGAGCCATGCGTGGACGCCGGAAAATGTCGCCAATCTGCAGCACGCTGTGCGCGGCAATGACCCCAAGAATTACGCCGAATTCGCGAAATCGATCAACGAACAGGCCGAACGGCTGCTGACCATTCGCGGGCTGATGGAATTGACGCCTGCCAACCAGCCACTCGATCTGGATCAGGTCGAACCAGCGGCGGAAATCGTCAAGCGCTTCTCTACCGGCGCGATGAGCTTCGGTTCGATCAGCCGCGAAGCGCATACGACGCTGGCCATCGCCATGAACCGT
>JBBKWK010000045.1:0-7144 GCA_037968915.1 Pontixanthobacter sp. | reverse complement strand
GCGGTTCAAATCCTACTTGTCTAGGAAAAATACATCGTATAGGTAGGAAAAATGATGCGACCACACAAAGACACGGATTTCGATCCTCGCCAGCGGCTGCTGGAACTTTCGCAAGAAAGGAATGCCAGCCTGTCCGCTTTGTCCCGCCTAATCGGCAGAAATGGGACTTATTTACAGCAGTTTATCAGGAAAGGCAGTCCCAAGCATTTGCTCGAGGGGGACCGCCGGACGCTGGCGGAGTTTTTCGGCGTGCCTGAATCGGAAATCGGCGGGCCGGAGGAAATTTCCTACAACCCTGCTGTGAAGCTCCCGATTTCCGCGCGGGACGATGAATGGATCAAGGTGCCTCGCTTGCCTCTGGGAGCGTCTGCAGGGCCTGGTTCGGTTTCGGTGACGGAGCTTCCGTTCGACAATTTCGGCTTCTCGCGCCGCTGGCTGCGGGAACAGGGTCTGGAGGCAGCGCAGCTTTCCGCGATACGGGTCGAAGGCGATTCGATGGAGCCCTTGCTGCGCGCCGGGGATGAGATTCTGGTCGACCGCGCACCGCGACCGTTTCGCGACGGGGTCCATGTGGTGCGGTTGGGCGATACTCTGGTGGTAAAACGAGTGGCGGCCCTGGGGGCAGGGCGGCTGTCCCTGCTTAGCCAAAATATGGCCTATCCCCCGGTTGAAGTTGGCGCGGACGAGGTCGAGATCATCGGCCGTGTGGTATGGAAGAGCGGGCGGCTATAGGAGTTTAGTTGCGGCCAGTTGCAATCTGGCCTGACAGCCGCCAAATCACCACCATGACCGAAGCCAAAACTCCACCCATGCGCGCGGCGATCCTGCCAGTTACTCCCTTGCAGCAGAATTGCAGCCTGATCTGGTGCACCAAGACGATGCTTGGCGCGCTGGTCGATCCCGGCGGCGATCTGGATATGCTTAAGGCCGCCGTTGCAAAATCGGGCGTGACGCTGGAAAAAATCCTCGTGACGCATGGCCATATCGATCATTGCGGCGAGGCGGGCGTGCTGGCTAAGGAGCTGGGCCTCAAGATCGAGGGGCCGCACGAGGCCGACCGGTTCTGGATTTCGCGTCTCGGCGAAGACGGCAAGAAATACGGCATCAATGGCGAGGTGTTCGAGCCAGACCGCTGGCTGCAGGACGGCGATACTGTCACCGTGGGCGACCTGACTCTCGACGTGATCCATTGCCCCGGCCACACACCCGGCCATGTTGTGTTCTACCACCAGCCAAGCCGCTTCGCGATTGTCGGCGATGTATTGTTCCAAGGCTCCATCGGGCGGACCGATTTCCCGATGGGGAACCATCAGGATTTGCTCGATGCGATCACCCAGAAACTATGGCCGCTGGGCGAAGATGTGACTTTCATTCCCGGCCATGGGCCAACCAGCACTTTTGGCCAGGAACGAAAGACCAATCAATTCGTGAGCGATTTCGCGCTTGGTTGACTAATTACATAACCCGCATGGCGATCAGCGCGGCGACGATTGCCAGACCCAGAAGGGTCAGCATGGTGATCAATGTCCCGATCAACCGTCCTTTGCCGAACGCGCCATCGTCCATGCCAATGCCGTGCGCAATCCGGCCCAGCATATAGGCGCCAGCCACATACGCCAGCCACGCGCCGCCTTTGCCCGCCAGCTCAATCGCGGCGACCAGTACGAGGACAAAAGGCGCACTTTCGACGAAATTGGCATGCGCGCGCATCCGGCGGATAACCTTGTCATTGCCGCCATCACCAATGCTGATTTTTTCAGTGGTGCGGACTTTCCCCACACGCATCATCAGCCAAATTCCGATTATTGCAGCCGCAGCTGCAGATGTGAGCGTGACAGGTAGTAGCATCGTTAAAGTCCCCTCCAATTGGTTTCAAGGCGCTACCGATTTGCGCGATGGCTTGCAACCGTCAGCGAATCCGTTATACGCCGCGCCTTCGCCGCTTCGACGGATTAAACGATGGTGCCCATGCGGTACGCCTTGTGCGCCGCCTGTCCATCGCCTAGAGCGGCCCGAAGAATTTTGCTGACGAATTTTGATCGAAACACTGATTTTTAAAGAGCAGGCTCTGCTATGGCTGTCCCTAAACGTAAAGTATCTCCGCACCGGCGCGGCAACCGCCGTAGCCACGATTCGCTGAAGGTTGAGGCATTCCACGAATGCAACAATTGCGGCGAGCTGAAGCGTCCGCACAATTTGTGCAGCGCTTGTGGCCATTATAACGGTCGTGAGATCGTTGCGGTCGGACTCTGATTTCCGCCAGTAAACGGAGTACGCGCTGATGAGCCTTCCGCGTATCGCGATTGATGCGATGGGCGGAGATGTAGGCGTGCGCGTGATGGTTGATGGTGCGGCGGAAGCCCGCCGGCATCATGATCGCTTCAAATTTCTATTGGTCGGCGACGAAGTGCGGATAAAATCTGCGCTTGAAACACATCCTAATTTGCGCGCCGCAACCGAAATTCTTCATTGCGAAGATGTTGTGGGCGGCGATGAAAAGCCCACTCAGGCTCTGCGCCGGGCCAAAACCACATCCATGGGCCTTGCGGTCAACGCTGTAAAAATCGGTAATGCGGGGGCGGCAGTCAGCGCCGGTAATACCGGTGCGCTGATGGCGATGAGCAAGCTGGCCTTGCGCACCATGCCGGGGATTGACCGGCCCGCGCTGGCCGCTTTGTTGCCGACGCTCGGCGATAATGATGTGATCATGCTTGATCTGGGTGCAAATACTGAATGTGATGCGCGCAATTTGGTCCAGTTTGCGATCATGGGCGCTGCTTATTCGCGTATTGTCACCGGGCGCGAGGCGCCGCGGGTGCGCCTGCTCAATATCGGTACCGAAGAAATGAAGGGTACCGACCAGCTGCAGGATGCCGCCAATCAATTGCGCGCAGCAACCGGTCTGGCAATGAGTTTCGACGGCTTCGTCGAAGCGGACAAGATCAACCGCGGTGAAGTAGATGTGGTGGTGTCCGATGGATTTTCCGGCAATATCGCGCTCAAAGCAATCGAGGGTACGGCTCGCTTCGTGACCGATCTTCTGCGCAATGCCTTCACCAGCTCGATACGGTCAAAAATTGGCTTTCTGGTTTCCCGGCCGGCCACTGAATTGCTCAAACATCATCTGGATCCGAACAACCATAACGGCGCCGTATTTCTGGGCCTGAACGGTGTTGTAGTGAAAAGCCATGGTAGCGCCACCGCAGGCGGTGTTGCCAATGCGGTAATGGTCGCGGCGCGGCTGCTCGAGGAAAATCTGACCCAGCGCATCACCGCCGATATGTCCGAATTGGGCGAAGATCGCCTGCGTGACGCCAAGTGATTCGGGCGGTTATCTGCGGCAGCGGTTCTGCTTTGCCAGGGGCGGCGGTTACAAATGCCGAGTTGGCGAAGCGGGTCGATACCAGCGATGAATGGATAGTTGAACGCACCGGTATTCGGCAGCGGTACATAGCCGCAGAGGACGAAACCACCGGCACTCTGGCGACGGAGGCTGCGCGCAAGGCGCTGGCGGCTGCCGGGATGGATGCCGGATCAATTGATCTGATCGTGCTGGCCACCGCCACACCGGACCAGACCTTCCCTGCCACCGCCACCAAGGTTCAGCATGCGCTGGGCTGCAATGGCGGGATTGCTTTCGATGTGGCCGCAGTTTGTTCGGGCTTCCTTTATGCAATGGCAACCGCCGATTCGATGCTGCGCACCGGTATGGCAAAGCGCGCTTTGGTGATCGGTTCAGAAACATTTAGCCGTATTCTCGATTGGGAAGACCGCGCCACTTGTGTCCTGTTCGGGGACGGGGCAGGCGCGATTGTGCTCGAGGCGCGCGAAGTCGATGCCAGCGGGCCAGGAATAATCGCGACAAAGCTGCATGCCGACGGCGCATACGGTGATTTGCTATATGTCGACGGCGGGCCATCCACGACCGGTACAGTTGGCAAATTGCGCATGAAAGGCCGTGAGGTTTTCCGGCACGCAGTAGTCAATCTCGCGTCGGTACTGAAGAAAACAATGGCCGAGGCCGGCCTGACGCCAGAGGATATCGACTGGGTCGTTCCGCATCAGGCCAATGCCCGCATCCTGGATGCGACCGCACGAAAATTGGGGCTGCCAGCGGAAAAAGTTATCGTCACAGTTGATCAGCATGCCAACACTTCAGCCGCATCGGTGCCGCTCGCATTCGATGTCGCTATATCGGACGGTCGGATCAAGCCCGGTGATCTGGTGATGTTCGAAGCCATGGGTGGCGGGTTTACGTGGGGCGCAAGCTTAGTCCGGATTTAGCAGAAAAATGCGGCATTTCCGCTGAATCGCTTGCAAATCTGGTTGTTAAGTTGCGTAAAAAAATATAGTATCATTACAATACTTATTCGTCGGGTCGCGCCTGTGAAGAAGGATTAATCGCATGATGCGTTCGGTGGGAACCTTGACCCGGGCCGATTTGGCAGAGACAATTAACCGCAAGATGGGGTTTTCCCGTGCGGAATCGCTGGATTTGGTCGAGGAAATTCTCGCCAAAATGTGCGGTGCTATGTCGGAAGGCGAAAACGTAAAAATTACCGGTTTCGGCAGCTTTGTTTTGCGAGACAAAAAAGAACGAATCGGCCGCAATCCCAAGACCGGGGTGGAGGTTCCAATCACGCCGCGCCGGGTGATGACGTTCCGCGCCAGCCAATTGCTTAAAGAGCGGATCGCTAAAGGTTGATCTTCTGGAGATGACTGGATGAGCGCCAAATTCACTAGCAAATTTGACGATGGGAAAGATGCGGGCGCCCTGCGCACCATCGGAGAAGTCAGCACGGCGCTGGGTATCAAGACCCATGTATTGCGGTATTGGGAACAGCAGTTTTCTGCGCTGCAGCCCTTGAAACGAAGCGGTCGACGCTACTACCGGTCGGAAGATATCGCCCTGCTGGAAACCATCGACCAATTGGTCAATCGTGATGGCTACACGCTTAAGGGCGCGCAGCAGGCGCTGAAAGAAAACAAAACCGCAGCGGTTGACCACACGCCGACAGACGAGGCATCACTGTCCCGAAATGCTTCCGCGCACGTTGCTGCCGAATTGGCGCCAGAATTGCTCGCTGCCGGGTCAGTTTCCGGAGATCAGTCTGTGGTTCCGGCGGATGTGATCGCGCAACTGAAATCAATCCGTGGCCGATTGGCTGCTGCGATAGCTTAGGCCCGGGGCGATTATTCTGCCGCCAGCAATTCCTCTGCTGCACCCAGATCCACACTGACCAGACGCGAAATACCCTGCTCGACCATAGTAACCCCGAACAGCCTGTGCATCCGGCTCATCGTCACCGCATTGTGGGTAACGATCAGGTAACGCGTATCAGTTTCACGGCTCATCGCATCGAGCAGGTCGCAGAAACGGTCGATGTTTGCATCATCCAGCGGTGCATCGACTTCGTCCAACACGCAGATGGGGGCGGGGTTGGTCAGGAACAGTGCAAAGATCAGCGCGATGGCAGTTAGCGCCTGTTCCCCGCCTGACAGCAGCGTCAAGGATTGCAGCCGTTTGCCGGGCGGCTGAGCAAAAATTTCCAAGCCAGCCTCCAGCGGATCATCGCTGTCGATCAATGCCAGATGTGCCTGACCGCCTTCGAACAGCCGCGTGAACAATCGGCGGAAATGGGTGTCGACCTGCACAAATGCAGCGCGCAGTCGCTCGCGGCCTTCACGATTAAGATTGCCGATCGATCCGCGTAGCCGGTTAACCGCCTCTGCCAATTCGGCCTGTTCGGCGGTGCTGGAACCATGGTTTTCTTCAAGCCTTGCCAGTTCCTCGGCAGCAACCAGATTGACCGGCCCGATGCGCTCGCGGCTCGCGGTCAACCGCTCCATTTCTTCGGATTCGGCGGACGAATTCTTGACTGCGTCGGCATCAAATTCAAACCGCCCGGCTAGCATCGGCGGCGGGCATTGAAAGCGTTCGCCAGAGATCCTCGCCATCTCGGCACGGCGGGATTCTTCGTTTTCTGCACGGGCAGACAGACCGGCACGGGCTTCGCGCGCGGTGCTCAGCGTCTCGTTGGCTTCGGCAAAAGCGCGTTCGGCGAGCTGGGCGGCGCTGCTTTCGCGCGCGACGACAGTCTCGGCCTCCACCAGTTCTTTGCCCAGCCGTTCACGCACTGCGTCGCCCTGTTCAATTTCGCGGTGTAGACCCGCTGGCTTGGCGGCAATGACCGCCTGATCCTGCGCGATTTCCTCCAGCCGCCTGCCGATATCGGCCAAGCGCCGCGCAGCATCGCCGGATCGGGCCTGCCAATTGGCCATATCAGTCCGCTGAGCGGCCGTGCGTTCGCGCGCAACCGCCAGCGCCTGATCATGCGCTGCCAATTCTGCTGTGGCTGACTGTAACAATGACCGCGCCGCTTCATGTTTGGCCTGTGCCGCCTCCAGTGCAGCGCGCCCTGCGTCAGGATCGGGCAATGCTGCGCGCATTTCCCGCGTGCCAGCCAGTTCGGCTTCGGCGATTTGCCGCTGTTCGGTAAGGTCGGTTGCCGAGGCCGCCAATTGTGCGAGCTGTGCTACCAGTCTTTCACGCGCTGCCTCTGCCTGATCGAGACCGCGCAGCGCCTGCCGTTCCTCCTCCGCTGCTTCATTGACCTGCCGTTCGGCGGCTACCAGCACGCGCTGCAATTCGGACAATTCCTCCTGCGCTGCAGCCTGCGCGGCTTCGGCCAGCCGAGCGGCATCGCGCAGCGCGGGAACCTGCGCGGCCAAATCGGCCAAGCGGTTTTGGGCTTCCAATTGCGCCGCTTCCGCCGCACCCTCGCCGCGCGCGACAAAACCATCCCAGCGCCGCAATGCGCCCGATGTCGTGACCAGCCATTCGCCCGGATTGAGCGTCCGGCCGTCATCGTTCTGGGCCACGTGAACCAGTGCCAGCCTTGCTGCCAATTGCGGCGGACATTCGCGGACTTGCGCGGCCAGACTGTCGGGTACCGGATTTGGCGCATCGCGCCCGGTCCAGAACCGGCCGTCGACCTTACTTTCCGGGTTTCCCAGTGGAGACTTGGCATCGCGGCCGAGCACTGCGGCTAGCGCTCGCTCATATCCTTTTTCAGCCCGGATTTTGTCGAGAGCAGCGGGCAGTCCCGTACGGCCTGCAGCCCGCTTCTCCCGCGCGTCCCGG
>JBBKWK010000044.1:0-7305 GCA_037968915.1 Pontixanthobacter sp. | reverse complement strand
GTCGATCTTTACAATGACGGCCTGATTTACCGCGACAAGCGACTGGTCAATTGGGACCCCAAGCTAAAAACCGCGATTTCCGATCTCGAAGTGGAAACGCAGGAAATCAAGGGCAGCTTCTGGCATTTCAAATATCCGCTGGCGGACGGGGTCACGCTGTCCGACGGGCGTGATTATATCCAGGTTGCGACCACGCGGCCCGAAACTATGCTCGCCGATATGGCGGTCGCGGTGCATCCTTCGGACGAGCGCTATGCTAGCGTTGTCGGCAAGCATGTCATCCTTCCGCTAACCGGACGGCGTATTCCGATTGTGGCCGATGAACATGCCGATCCTGAACTCGGCAGCGGTGCGGTGAAGATTACGCCCGGACACGATTTCAATGATTTCGATGTTGGCAAACGGGCCGGCTTTGTCCCGGGCGAAATGCTCAACATGCTGACCAGCGAAGCAAACGTGTGCCAGACTTCGGACGGCTTGATACCGGACGAATTTCTTGGCCTCCACCGCTTTCGCCGCGACAAGGTGGATGGCGCGCGCGAGCTGGTTGTCACTCGCCTAAAGGAACAAGGCTTCCTGATCCCGCATGCCACCAAGGACAAGGCCGGCGAGGCGGTCGAACACGATTCCGAACCGCGCACTATCCAGACACCGTTCGGCGACCGCGGCGGCGTGGTGATCGAGCCATGGCTGACCGATCAATGGTATGTCGATGCCGAAACTTTGGCGAAGGCACCGCTGGCGGCAGTGCGCGACGGCACAATCGAAATCGTCCCGAAGAGCTGGGAAAAAACCTTCTTCAACTGGATGGAAAACATCCAGCCGTGGTGTGTCTCGCGGCAATTGTGGTGGGGCCACCAGATCCCGGCATGGTTCGATTCTGACGGAAATATCTTCGTTGCGATGACTGAAGCAGAAGCACAGGAAAAAGCTGGCGCGAATGCGGTTTTGACGCGTGACAACGACGTCCTGGATACGTGGTTCTCCAGCGCCCTGTGGCCCTTTGCCACGCTCGGCTGGCCGGACGAGAATGCGCCGCTGTACCAGAAGCATTACCCTAATGACCTGCTGATTTCCGGCTTCGATATCCTGTTCTTCTGGGATGCACGGATGATGATGCAGGGGATGCATCTGACCGGCAAGGCACCCTGGCCCAAACTGTACCTGCATGGGCTCGTGCGCGCGGCCGATGGCCAAAAAATGTCCAAATCGAAGGGCAATGTGGTCGATCCGCTCGGCCTGATCGACCAATATGGCGCCGATGCGCTACGGTTCTTCATGGCGTCGATGGAAAGCCAGGGCCGCGACATCAAGATGGATGACAAGCGGGTTGAAGGTTACCGCAACTTCGCCACCAAATTGTGGAACGCAACTCGGTTCTGCCAATCCAACGGCATTGGCGCATCGACCACGCTGGAAGCTCCCGCAGCGACCAGCGCAGTCAATCGCTGGATCATCGGCGAAGTGGTTGAAACGCTGGCGAAACTGGATCACGCGCTGGCCGACCTGCGCTTCGATGCTGCGGCCAATTTGATCTATCACTTCACATGGGACAATTTCTGCGACTGGTATATCGAACTGGTCAAAGGGAATTTCGACGCGGAAACCAAAGCGGTTGCCGGTTGGGTGCTCGACCAGATTTTGGTCATGCTGCATCCCTTCATGCCGTTCATCACCGAAGAGTTGTGGCACGCGCAGGGCCAAATCGGGGGCGACCGGGGCGGCTATCCGATCATCACCGCCAAATGGCCGGAACCGGGCGCGAATGTGGACGCGGAAGCTAAGGCGGAAGTCGAATGGCTGATCTCCCTGACCAGTGCGATGCGGGGTGCAAAGAACGAATTGGGCATCCCGCCCGGCACGAAACTGGAGGCCTATCTGGCCGCCCCGTCTGCCGCGGCAAAGACGGTGATCGCGGGCAACCAGCCTGCCATCGAACGGATCGCCCGGATCAGCACAATTCATTACAATGCAGCTCCTGAAGGTGCGGTTATGCAGATCGGCGTCGGCGGAGATATTTTCGTAATTCCGCTGGAAGGGCTGGTCGATATCGATGCGGAGAAAGCCCGCCTGACCAAGGCTCTGGAAGTGTCCGCCAAGGAAGCCAAATCGCTTGAAGGGCGGCTCGGCAATGCCAATTTCGTGGATCGCGCGAAGCCTGAAGCGGTCGAAAAGGCGCGAGAAGATTTTGCGCACCACAGCACCGAAGTCGACCGTCTGAAGGCGGCGCTGGAACGGCTGGGGTGACGTGGCGCTAATCCTCGCCACCACCACGCCGGGTGAGCCGGAAATTTTCGCTTCCGTGCAGGGCGAAGGGCCTTCGGCTGGCAGCCCCTGCACCTTTATTCGCCTGTCGCGCTGTAATCTCGCCTGCGTGTGGTGCGATACGGCATACACTTGGCATTTCGAGGGCGATGACCGGCCGCATCGCAGCGCCGATACTTTCGACCGCAAGGCCAACCAAGTCACGCTGGAAGAAGCGGAAGTTGCCCGCCGGATTACAGAGTTAGGCCAGCGGAGGCTGATTATCACCGGCGGGGAGCCGCTGTTGCAGGCCTCTGCTCTCGCGACGCTACTGGAATTGCTGCCCGATTTGACGGTCGAGGTAGAGACCAACGGCACCACAACGGCACCCGTCCGGCTCGATATCCGTATCGACCAATATAACGTGAGCCCTAAATTAGCGCATAGCGGTAATCCGGCAGAACTGGCGTTGCTGCCCGAACGGCTCAGCAATTACTCGGCGGATCAACGCGCATTCTTTAAATTCGTGATCGCTTCGCCAGACGACATCACCGAAGTGAACGACCTGGTCCGGTCCCACGCGATTGCGCCATCCCGCGTCTTCCTGATGCCCGAAGGCACGGATAGCGCAACATTGACGGAGCGCGAGAAATGGCTCGTACCGCTATGCCTCGAACACGGATTCCGGATGAGTGACCGCCTGCATATCCACCTGTTCGGAGATACTAGAGGTACGTGAACAGGCGCTGGCTGCGGCAGCAGTCCCAAAGCGCGACTGCGCGTCGGCCGGTTAGGCCGCCCACTCGGAGGCGTTGGCAAAGCCAACTAGCCGTGAGAGAATATCAAGACCCTTGGCTCCGCCATCTTTGGACAGTGCGTTGAACCGCCTCTTCCTCGCCGCCGCTCTGGCGCCACAATTCCACGAAGCTGGGATCTTCCGATGCCGGGCGCTTGGATTCTTCGAGATTGTCGAAGGATACCCGGATTGGAATGGCCACACCCTCGCCGCAAATGATGCATTCCCGGTTGCGCAGAGCAGGAATCGAATCGAGGAAGCCGCGCGCGCCTTCGGGCATGGCGGATTTCACAAACGCCTGATCTCGGTCATTGTTGAGGCGCATCGATATTATGGTACCGCATTGCGACAATACGCCTTCGGCCAAGTCTGACGGCCGCTGGGTAATAAGGCCTAGCGAAATTCCGTATTTACGGCCTTCTTTCGCAATCCGGCTGAGGATTTTGCCAACCGATGATCCATCGGCATTGGCTTCATTGGGTACATAGCGGTGGGCCTCCTCGCAAACGAGAAGGATCGGTGATGTCTTTTCATCACGTCCCCAGATTGCGAAATCGAAAACCAGCCGCGCGAGAACGGCAACCACCGTGGCGGTAATGTCCGATGGCACGCCCGAAACATCAATGATCGAAATTGGTTTGCCAGCGCTGGGCATCCGGAAAACCTTGGAAATGAAGTCAGCCATCGTATCGCTGACGAGCATACCGGAGAACATGAATTGGTAGCGCGGATCGCTCTTAAGCTCGTCCAGCTTGGTCCTGATCCGCATAAATGGCGCACTGGACGTTGCCTTTTCGAGCTGTCCCATCTGGTTTTGAATTTCAGCCGACAAGTCCGACAAGAGATAGGGGACTGGCGAATCTACAGTAATCTTGCCCATGGTATCTGCCAGCCGGTTCTTAAGCCGCGCCTTCAACAGGCAGCGCGCAAGAATGTCGGCATCGACCTGACGTTCGTTGCCATTTGAGGTCAGCAAAACCTCGCAATGTTCTTCAAAATTCATCAGCCAATAGGGCATTTGCAAATTGGTCACGTCGAAGATCTTGCCGGTTGTCTTGAACGCAGCAGAATATTCTCCGTGCGGGTCGACCATCACAATGTGGCCTTCCGGCGCTGCTTCGCAAATGCGGTGCAGGATCAGCGCTGCACTCGTGGATTTACCGGTGCCGGTGGACCCCAGCAGAGCGAAATGCTTGCCCAACATCGCATCGACATAAATACCCGCGCGGATATCCTTGGTCGGATAAACGGTGCCGATCTGGATATTGGCACGGCCATCGCTGGCATAAATCTGGCGCAAATCGGGCGTTGTTGCGGGGTAGATTAGCGCGCCGGGAACCGGATAACGCGTCACGCCGCGGCGGAAGCTATTAATTTTGCCGGTCAGCTTTTCTTCCTGGCCTTCGCCCAAGAAATCGATGTTGGCGATGATGCCGCCATTTGCGCGGCGATCCTGGCGCTGGTTGCGCACGCTGGCGAGGAGCCAGCTGTTGCCCACACGTATCTTGATCTGACTGCCCACTTGTCCGGCCAAGCCGATCGAGGGATCCTCGTCCGCCATACATTCGCTTAACCGTTCAAGATCGAGCGCAATTTGGGAGCCCGAACCGGCAATTTCCAATACCACACCAATCGGGCGTGTGGCGTTGTCGGTGGTATCTAAAGCTTCAGGCTGGCCGGTCGTAGCGGATACTACTTCTGGCTGACTAAGATTCCCATGTGCCATATCGGTCATAATTGCGCGTTTTTCCCGTTTAAGATGGCCGCTTGGGTAGGCCTGGGAGGGTTAATATCGCGTCAATTTATCGCTTTAGTTGCTCAAAGGCCGCCGCTTTACATCATCGCAAAGACACGCCCGGCAATCCAGCCCATGGCTATCGAAAGAAGCACAGCGATCAAACCATAGAAAAATGCTTGTTTCTGAGAGAAAACCTCGACGAACCGTTCGAAGCCGACCTTCTTGACCTCTACTTCAGCAACGGCGGAAGCGATCACGCGTCCGCGGGTGATGGCGAAGGTTTCTGCGGTATAGGTCCCCGTCTGGACGTTCGATGGCAACTTAATGCGCGCCTGATACAGCACCTGTTCGTTGATTTGTACGCCGCCCATATTTTCGCTGTATAAGCCTTCGCGCTGACGCAGATCGACCAGACCCTTGGAAAATTTGGTTTGTTCTTCGGGGTCGAATGTGCCGGTTGGTGACAGTTGGATGAAGCCCAGCCCCAATTCATAGATTGCCGCAGTGCGTTCATCGACGATCTTGGAGATCGGGGCGGAGGATGCCACGGCGAAGAAGGAAGGCGCGGAACGGAAATCAGTGGTCGTTGCATTGATCCAGATCCCGCCGATGCGCTCCTTTTCGCGCACGCGGATCGCCCCGGTCGGGCCTTTAAGCACTACCACGATGTCGTAATCGCGCCCGCCGCGTGCGCCGCTGGGATCAAGAATTGCGCCAAACAGCAGCAATTCCGTTCCGGTAAAACCTTGCCGGACCTGGACCTCATGTTGGGAAACTTCGGGAACTAGGATCGGATCGCCCTGGGCGCCAAGCGGTTGGGCCGTAAACACCGCCAGGCAAATCATCAGGGCAAAGCGAAGGACATTCATAGCCCGACCACCGTGAAGATCTCGTCTGGCTGATATCCGAGCCCGAACAGCATTCGCAGCGCTACCATCAGCACAATGGTGGATAGCACCAGTCGAAGCAGCTCTGGCCTGGCGACTTGCGCCACCTTCGCCCCGATCTGTGCGCCCGAGACTGAGCCCAGCAGCAACAAAACAGCCAACACTATATCAATCGCGCGGGTCGTCAGCGCATGCATCATGGTGGTCGCAATCGTCACGAACAATATCTGGAACAGTGATGTCCCGACGACCACGTTCGCGTTCATTCCCAGAATATAAAGCATGGCCGGCACCAGAATGAATCCGCCGCCGACGCCCATCAGCATGGTCAGAATGCCGACCACAATACCCAGGATCAACGGGGCCAGAGGCGATATATACAGGCCAGAGCCGTAGAACCGCCAACGTAGCGGCAAGGCGGTTACCAGTGGATGGTGTCGCCGCTTTTTCGCGGTTCGGGCAACTCCCTTTTCCGGAGGTCGGAGTGACTGCAATGCTTCTTTCAACATCAGCGAGCCTATGGTGCCCAACATAACCACATAGAGGACGTTGATCACGATATCGATTTGGCCGATCGACTGGAAAAAGCGAAACAGGATCGCGCCGATTCCAGCACCGAAAATACCGCCCGCCACCATGACACTGCCCATGCGGTAATCCACTCCGCCGCGCCGCCGGTGCGCGAACACGCCGGAAACACTGGCCCCGGTCACCTGTGTGGAAGCAGATGCTGCAGCAACGGTTGGCGGAATACCGTAAAAAATCATCAAAGGCGTTGTTAGGAAACCACCGCCAACGCCGAACAGCCCGGACAGAATGCCAGTGATCATGCCCAAAAGCACAATAACCAGTCCGTTGACCGACAAATTCGCGATGGGAAGATATACATCCATTAGCGCTGCCCTAAACTACGGCTGCAATGGATTAAAGCTGAACCGTGCAGCGCGTCAGACTAATAATCTGTGCTTGCCGCTAAAAACCTGTCGAGAGAGTGATTGCAACGCCTGATCCGGGCTCGGCATCTCCGGCTGCGCGAAGCCGGTAATCCAACGAAAGACGGGCTGGAACTTCGCCCAGTTTCACATCAATGCTGGCGCTTGGACCGACATCCAGGCGAGCGGCGCCTTTCTGCGCCCCGCCCCATGCGCCAGCCCCGGCGCGAATACTGCCGCGATTGAAGCGGGCGATTTCGCGATCAATCCGGGTCTGCCCGTCCGCAAATAGGGTCGAAAAATCGCCCCCGACATAGCCTGCTGCAAAATATGTTTCGGCACGTAGGCGGAGCGGAAGATCAAGCGGCGGAATCTCTGTCACGACGAAGCCCGCTGGGCGAAACTCTGTGTTCACAGCGCCCCGGGTTGCGCGCAATTCCGCATAAACGGCGACGGGAATAGCTGGAATTATCCGTGCCGACAGACCTGCAGCGACTTCGCTTTCCCTCCCGGCGGCCAAAGCCTTCGTAACGCGCACATAGGCAGCCGGGCGCGCCGGGCTGCTCGGGCTCAACCGATAGCGCATAACCAATCCCGCCTGGCTGGCCCCGTAGCTGGAAAAACGCGGGCCAGTGTTGGCAGCCAAGGTTGCGTCTGGCCGCAGGTATAACCAACCATCGATCGACCAACGCTTGGTTGATGTGGCAA
>JBBKWK010000043.1:0-4903 GCA_037968915.1 Pontixanthobacter sp. | reverse complement strand
GGGGTTTCCAATGTCTGCCACAGACGGAATGCCTTCAGCCGCCAGTCGAGCATCCATTCGGGCTCGTTCTTCTTGCCGGAAATGAACCGGACCGTATCCTCGGTCAGCCCCTTGGGCGCGAAGGTCTGTTCGATGTCCGACGAAAAGCCGAATTCATAGGTTTCCAGCTTCTTGGCGGCGTCACGCGCTGCCTTATCCTGAATCTCAGCTTCGGGAATGGTGGTCTGTTCGTTCATGCTATTTCTCGGCCCGTCATTTCTCGTTTGGTGTTAGCCATTTGCGTCAGCGGAATATTTGCCAACGCGCCGCGCATTGCTTCATTTACCCCTGCCCAATGGGGCCGCACCGAACAGGTCTGTTCCAGCGCGCAATCATGCTTGCCGTGCTCGACGCAGGCGGTGAGCGCGATTGGCCCTTCAACCGCTTCCACAATATCGGCCAAAGTGATGGCCGCTGCCGGCCGGGCCAATTGCAGGCCGCCGCCCGCGCCGCGCACGGATCGCAGCAAGCCCGCAGCGGTCAATTTACTGACCAGTTTCTGCACTGTCGGCGCTGGCAATCCGGTTTCTGCCGCCAATTCCGCAGCCGAAACCCGTGCAAAGCCGCAATGGCGCGCAGCGGCGCTCATCGTGACGACGGCATAATCGGCCATGCTGGATAGGCGCATTGCGGGTGTCCCGGTTAAATCAGACCAATTCGTTCCGATTTCACCTAGTGACGCTTTTCCGCCATTTCAATGCAATTCGCCTTGTTGCGAGTCGTTAGCAAAATTTGTCCCGTACGCGCTAGATCAGATCCTGCGATCCCGAATCGATTTCTCGAAAGTTCTTGGGGTCGAGCATTTCGCTTAAAAAGGGACTTTCCCCATCACCCAATCTAGCCGGGGTGCGCCCGGCAAACAGCCGGATTTCGCGGATCATGTGCGATTGATCGTAAAACGCGTCATAGACCATTGCCTCGAATTCGGGGGTCAACCCCGGTAAGGACAATAGCGCCGCAGCCCGTAATCCGCGATATTTCCGCTTGAGCGCAACCGGCGGCATCCCAAAATAGCGTTCAACCAAACGCTGGACCTGACGTTTTGAATAGGGCGCGCGTTCGAACAGGCTTTCTAGCGGAGGATCAAGCGATTCGCCCAGCCAATTTGTAGTCAGCTGAATCAATTCGGCATGGCGTTTGTTCACCGGGCATAGATGGTCTTCGATATATTTGGCCAACGCCATCGCGCAGGTTTGACCGTCCATTATCCCCGCGCGGTAGGCGCTGCATAATTCCTCGCCCAAATTCGCGATATCGCCGCCCAGAAATTCCCCGGCATCGAGCAGGCGATTGGCATTTTCATCCGCATCCATCCCGGTCAGCGCCGCCCAGCCGAGCGGGGACATCACTGCGCCGATTGCATGGAACGGGCCGGTCACCTCAAACGGGCAGGCCGCCACGCTAGCGGTCAGTAAATTGGTGCGGTGCGAGGAGTCGTGCGCGCCGTCTAGAAAACGCATGACCCCTTCGCCCAAGGGAAAGAGTGCCAAATGGCCAATCCCGGCGGGCTGCACTTCCTTGATGTCGCGCTCGTCACAGCGGAAATGATAGAAGGTCGTGACATAGGGCGTAAGCGAAGCAGGCACCGCGATATAATCAATATGCATCAGCGCTGCTCTGGTCAGAGCGCTGGCGCCATTGGGACCGACCTGTTTTGGCACCTCCCGGGACGTTTTACTGTTCCCGACTTCGCCTTCCGCAGATCCCACAAACTATCCTTCTAATAACGCAACAAAAAAGGGGCGGCCCCTTAGTTAAAAGGAGCCGCCCCTAAAGTCGAGGAACTCTGTGCATAAATGCTAGAGCCCTTCGGGTCGCAGGAGTGTTATAGGCCGACTCGATCCGATGTTGATTGTATGTAAGCGACAGGAAACATGAATTATCGTGTCACATTCGGCAATTTCTTCGTAATATTCGTGCTTTAATTAACTTGGTG
The DNA here is from genome assembly GCA_037968915.1 of Pontixanthobacter sp. Classification (GTDB taxonomy): domain Bacteria; phylum Pseudomonadota; class Alphaproteobacteria; order Sphingomonadales; family Sphingomonadaceae; genus Allopontixanthobacter. The sequence continues at coordinate 2,928 of JBBKWK010000043.1, read as the reverse complement.
ACTTCTGCACCGAGGACAGCCCAAGCATTGCCCGGATGAAATGGTCGGGATAAAGGAGCGGCGATGATCTTCGATTTCCTGCGCCCGGCGCTCTTCACTCTCGACCCTGAAACAGCCCACACCCTGACGCTGGCGGCGTTGAAGCGCAGCCCGCCTAAGGCGCCACCTGCTGCCGGGCCGCTGGCAGTGGAAGTGAGCGGACTGACCTTCCCCAACCCGCTGGGCATGGCCGCCGGTTTCGACAAGGATGCCGAAGTGCCGGATGCCTTGCTCGGCCTCGGGTTCGGATTCGCCGAGGTCGGATCAATCACCCCGCGGCCGCAAGCGGGCAATCCCAAACCGCGCCTGTTCCGGCTGGTGGAAGATCGCGCGGTGATCAACCGGATGGGCTTCAATAATGGCGGGGCCGAAGTGGCGCGGGCGCGACTCGCCAAACGAATGGCGCGCCGCACTGGCATCGTCGGCATTAATGTCGGGGCCAACAAGGATTCGGAGGACCGAATCGCCGACTATGCAGTCATGACGCAGATCATGGCGCCGCTCGCTAGCTATCTGGCGGTCAATATCTCCAGCCCCAACACACCGGGCCTGCGGGCGCTGCAGGATGAAGGTGCGCTGGCGGAATTGCTCGACGCCGTACTGGAGGCAAGGGGCGAGAATAATACGCCCGTATTCCTGAAAGTCGCCCCCGATTTGGAGCCTGCCGATGTGGACGCGATTGCCCGCATCGCGCTGGACAAGCAGCTCGGCGCCTTGATTGTTTCCAATACCACTATCTCGCGGCCCGCGCTTAAATCGCGTCATGCGGGTGAAACAGGCGGTTTGTCGGGCGCGCCCTTGCGTGATCTTGCGCAGCAGCGAATTCGTGATTTTCGCAAGGCATCGGGTGGGGCAATTCCTTTGGTCGGGGTGGGCGGTATCGCTACGGCAGAGGACGCCTGGGCGCGAATCAGGGCGGGCGCCAGCCTGGTCCAGCTTTACAGCGCAATGGTCTATGCCGGACCCGGTCTGCCGCGCCAGATTACTCGCGGCTTGGACCGCCTTATGCGGCGTGACGGCTTTTCCAGCATTGCCGAGGCGGTCGGGAGCGAATAGCGGTCACATCATGATTTCACGCATGCTCACTCTCGTCGTCGCCAGCATTGCCTTGTCAGCCTGTTCGGCAACCGATCACCAACTTGCCGGATTACGCCCGCCACCAGCTCAGGAAGCAGATCGCGGTCTGGTCAGCGCAGCCGACCCGCGCGCCGCCGAGGCCGGGGCGCAAATGCTGCGTCTGGGCGGCAGCGCGGCCGACGCTGCGATTGCTACCATGTTGGCCCTCACCGTGGTCGAGCCGCAAAGTTCGGGCATCGGCGGAGGCGGGTTTTTCCTGCATGCCACGCCAGATGGCACGGTTACCACTATCGATGGCCGGGAAACGGCGCCCATGGCGGCCGGTCCGGACTGGTTTCTTGGTGAAGACGGCACCCAGCTGTCCTACCGCGATGCCGTGCTGACCGGCCTTAGCGTTGGTGTGCCGGGCAATCTCCGATTGGCAGAAATGGCGCATGAGCAACATGGCACTCTTGCGTGGGCGACGCTGGTTCAACCGGCCATAAAACTAGCTCGCGACGGGTTTGTAATCAGCCCGCGCTTCCATGAATTTCTAGGCCGATCGAAAGAACGGGCTGGCGCTAGCGCCGAAGGATTGGCGCTTTTTTTTGACGCGGCGGGCGAACCAAAACCCGTCGGTACTTTGGTGCGTAACCCGAAACTTGCAGAAACCTTGCTCAAAATAGCGGACGGGGGGCCTGACAGTTTTTACGATGGGTCCTTCGCCAGCGATCTGGCCGAGCATGTTCGCGAATCAACCCCGCGCCAAGCTGGCATGAGCGCTGAGGATGTCACATCCTATGCGGCCAAACCCCGCGATGCAGTGTGCAGCACCTATCGGCTCTACCGGATTTGCGGGATGGGTCCGCCATCGTCTGGCGCCACCACGGTTATCGCGATCCTGAAACAGCTGGAGCCGTTCGATCTGGCGGCCACTGGCCCGACATCGCCAACCAGTTGGCATTTGTTCGCGGAATCGCAGCGGCTCGCTTATGCCGACCGCGAACGCTATCTGGCCGATGCCGACTATATCGCGGTGCCGGTCGATTGGTTGGTGCAGTCCGATTATCTGACGACCCGCGCTGCGCTGATTTCCCCCACGTCGACAATGGCGATCGCCGCGCCCGGTATCGCACCGGGCAGCGCATTAGCCCCGCCCGATGGCGTTGAGCCGCCCGAGAACGGGACCTCCCATTTCGTCACGATCGACAGTGCGGGGAATGCCGTCAGCTATACCTCGACAATCGAGGGGCCGTTTGGTTCAGGCCTGATGTTCGGCGGTTTCTATCTCAACAATGAGCTGACCGATTTCAGCTTTGCGCCGGAAGCTGATGGCCGCGCAGTCGCCAACCGCGTCGAAGGCGGGAAACGCCCGCGTAGCTCGATGGCGCCCACAATAGTCTATGGGCCGGACGGGCGACTGATCTATGTCGTGGGTGCAGCGGGCGGCGGCACAATTCCGACGCAGGTGGCCAAAACCCTGATCGGTCTGATCGACTTCAAATTGTCGCTGGACGAGGCGTTGGCTCTGCCGCAGCTATATTCGCCCGGCGATGCTGTGGTGATCGAGCAAGGCACCATGCTGGAAGGTATGGTGGATGCATTGAAGTCGCTGGGCCATACCACAGTAAACGCGCGTTCCCTGCCGCTCAAACTCAACGCGGCGCAGCGCACCGAGACCGGCTGGATCGGCGCAGCAGACCCGCGCAGCGAAGGCGTGTCGATCAGCCAATAGGGCGCGCAATCACTGGTCTTGCCGCTAGCGTTTACGAGGCCTAGATCGCGTTTATTAATTACCGTAAAAACGGACCCGAATACTGGGAGCAGGAGCGG
>JBBKWK010000042.1:0-4276 GCA_037968915.1 Pontixanthobacter sp. | reverse complement strand
GTCAGATACGCAGCATCCGCGAAGATGATTTCCTCGCTAGTCTTGCCATTTACAATCGTGGACTGCGCTACGGCAGTGCCGCCAGTGCCAGCAGTGGCGAGCGAACCTACAGGCCGATTGGAAATCGCTGTGCCCGCAGTAGCGCCGCTGGCGGCCGTTGCGGTGAGCATAACGGTGGCGACCGCATTATCTGCCGGAAGGACCGGAGGCGTACCAGGTGTCACGACCATGTCGGAAACGATGTACACAATCGCCGTGTCGCCGGAAGGCAACGCCGCAATGGTGCTTGAAAGCGTATCGCTGGCTTGATAGCCGGCGACGCCGTTGGTTTCGATATAGACCTTAACATTGGTCGTGTCGAAAGTGTCGCTGCCCGTAAAATTGGCTGTGCCGCCGGACTGGTTCGAAGCTGTCAGCAGAAAATCCTGCGTGGCGTTCGAGTTATTGGTGACGGTGAAGCTGGTCGCGACATCGGCTTGACCCGGGGTCACCGCAACTGCGGCACTGTCAGTCGTCGCCACTGTTACATTGATCTTGCGGTCAACCTTGAAGGTGTCTTGGGCCTGTACCTGTGTCTGCGTCACGGTACCAACTTGGTAACTAACGCTGACGGTATTGGTGATGTCGGTGCCAGCCGCAGTCCCAACGGGCGCTGCCTGTGCGATTGTCGGGGTGGCGAGGATGGCGAATGCACTTACCCAAGGCAACCAGTTCCTATTCTGTAACATTCTCGCAATCCTTTGTATTTATTTGCAATTTTAGTTTTCGCCAGTGGGCCATTGGCGCTTTGTCGATTTCCGCCGGTTACCGAACGGCCGCGAAATAATTCACTTCACCTGACGCGCCCGGGGCGATCGAATCGATCGTCCAGCGAATGTCCGTCACGTCGGAAAGTTCAGCAGGGCGGGATGTCCCGTTAGCTTCGGAAGCGGTCAGCGTTCCAAGCGCAGCAAATGTCTTGCCATTGTCGATCGAAACGGTGAATTCGCCAGCTGCGGTAAGCACAACTGCTTTGGGAAGCGGGTTGCTGATCACGAAGTTCTCAACCTTTGAACCGGTTTCGGTGTTGTATTTTGTCGTGAAGACGATTCGATCACCGGGCACGACGCTGGTCGGCTCTGCTAAGGTTTCCCGGCTTCCGTCGGCGTCCTGTACGATTTTGACGACCTTGACGTCGCCAACGAGTGCGACTGTCCCCTGGGCGTATGCCGAAGAGATAGGGGCAAGAGTGGCGAATGCCATCGAAAGTGCGCTAATAGTGCGAACAAACATACTGATTTCCTTAATTATTCACTTTGACGTTAAACGTCACAGTGCGGGTCGAACCGGCAGCGACAGTGCCTGCGTTGACCGAAATGCCAGCTGCAGAAGCCTGGCCGGCGTCCGTATCAGCAAGATCTGTTAGTGGAGCGCCACCGAGTTTGAGCGTATTGGGCGAATAGGTGGTCGAAATCGGGATAGGGTCGGTAATCAGCAAGCCATTGACCGAGCCGGTGCCGCTGACGGTGGCGACCAATTGGTAAGTGATTATCGCTCCGGGAACCGAGCTGGTGCCACCAAATGGATCCACGATAGTCGCAGACTTGGTGAGGTTTACCGTTATGATACTTGCAAGCAGCGAGCCCAAGGCGTTGTCATCCGCGCCCGAACTGCCAACAATTGCGTTTCCGCCATTAAAGCCGGCCCCGGCGAACGTGAGGCCAGGCGCACCCGTGCCAGTTGTCGCTTCCGCAAGCAGGTTGACCTTGCTCGTCTGCCCGTCAGTAGTGCCCGCAGGAGCGGTCACGAGGACGAACACAGTCAGCGCGATGTCGGGATTGATCAGCGGTGAGTTGCCGCCGTTCGCAATGATCGTGTCGATACCGACATCGTAAACGCCGTTATTGTTGGTATCTATGGCCAGATTGTCGATTGTGGCGTCGAAATCATTTCCTGCCACAGTCGGATCGGCCGTAAGTTTGAATGCCTCTGGGCCGTTCCCGGTGTTCGTGACCGAAAAGGTAAGGACGGCGTTAGCCGTCACCGGCACCGCGCCCGCATCCTGCGAAGCCACGGCCACGTCGAGCAACTCGTCTACTTTGATCGTGACCTTGTTGGAATCAACGGTCTGCGTGGGTCCGCCAGTATTATAACTGGCCGACGCCGTATTCTCGATCAGAGTACCGGCTGGCACACCCGCGGCAAGGGCGGTGTTGGTGAATAGGAGCGCAACCCCGGTAACGACCGGAAGCACGACGATGCGATTTGTGACTGCATTTTTCATGCCGTTGCCACTAAATCAAACTGGTTAACAACTTCCTTAGCGAAACGATAATTTGGGGGTAGGGGAATGCCCTGCAATCACGGGGGTAAGAACACCCAGTTCAGAAGAGCTGCATATCACCGGATCATTGGTTAAAAAGCGGTGGCCAAGATCGGTTCACCTTGTAAGTTTGCCACTCGCTAGATTGAGAAACAGTGATCATCCAGATTCAAAGACTTCGCTTCATCGCGGACAATAATTGCCACGTGATCTTTATCAAATTTCAAGAAAGATTCTAATAAAATTAATTAACCTATTGAAATAACTTGAAATATCTTTACTATTTTTGAGATTTTCGGTTGTCGAATTGGGCCCCAAGGGCTTTCAAGTTTACTCAACGCTGGAGGTTTAGCCTGATTGGCAAGGCAGGGGCTGCGGGCTTGAATGCCGGCAAGCTGCGCCGCTTGGGTGCGCGGTGGTCGTGAGGGCAAAGGTCGCCTTGGTGCCGGTCAGTAACTGCAGCAGCGGCCTATCGGCGGCGCAACTGTGCAGTCGTTGCTGTACCCATCAACGACTTCGTGATGTCTTGGCGCAACGAACCGAAGCTGGCGCGGCAGGAATTATTCTCCGCACGCGACGAAAAATGCTCTGAATTAAAGCCAAAATTCAATTGGAGTTATGGCGATAATGTCCAAGCAGGGACTGCAGTCATAAAACTGATTTGTGCCGCGGGGTATCATCTTTGATAGAACCTGAACTACGTTCGATAGATTCTTGTAATGTCATGTGTTTGGGGCGTTCTGCTCGCGACCGCAATAACTGGTTGACGCTCCAAAGAAGTAACTTCTCGTTGAATGGTTTGCGGATGTAATCCTGAGCCCCGTGGTAGAAGGCCTGTTGTTCATCCTCGGCGCCAGTGACTGCGGTGAACATAATAACTGGCAGATCATACAGCTTGGGCGATGTACGCAATTTGCGCAGGACCGTGGAGCCTGAAAATTCTGGCATGTTCTGGTCCAGCAACAGCAGATCAGGGCGCCGCCACTTGAGCAATTCCATCGCTTTTCTGCCATCAGTCACCCAACCGCAAGCGTGACCGGCAGAGATCAATACCTGCGAGGCCAGCTCGGCGATGATCTCGTCATCATCTGCGATCAAGATGTAGGCGATGGGGACTCTCCTTCATCTGTTCATCTAAGGCGCGCTGGCTAAATTGATGCAAATTGCGGCTTAAGGGTAATTACGGGGAGGATGGCGGCAAAATGGGTGGTTGTGTCACCAACATCAGGATGGCAAGCGATGCGCTATGGCACGTTCAAACGATCAGCAGTCCCGAGTCCTGAAACTTTCCGGCGTCCATAATTTTCGCGATTATGGGGGGTATGCCGTCGAGCAGGGCGGCAGGGTAAAACGCGGGTTACTGTTTCGCTCAGGCCAACATTGCGATGCCCATGACGCCGATTTGCTGCAAATTGCTGCGCTCCGGATCAAACACGTGATCGATATGCGGGGAAATAGCGAGCGGGCCAAATACCCCTGCCGCCGCCCCGATGGTTTCTCCGGGGAGATTGTCTTCTATGATGGAGAAACTGCCGCACTGGCTCCGCATGTCGAGGCGGCAGAGGGCGCACTGAACGAGGCCGCAGCACATGCCAAAATGGAAGCGCTTTATGCCAACTTGCCATTCCGTGAGCCTCTGATCGCGGTAATGCGGCAATATTTTGCGGCTCTGGCTGAGGGGCAGGGCGCCAGTCTGGTCCATTGTCTGGCTGGCAAGGACCGGACGGGCATGGCGGCGGCATTACTACACCATGCCTTGGGCGTGCACCCTGATGATGCGATGGAGGATTTCCTGCTTACCAATACTGCTGGAAATATCGACGCAAGGGTGGCGGCCGGAGCGCAGGCAATTCGTGACAAATGGGGGCCAATCGAAGAATCAACCATTCGTATTCTAATGAGCGTGGATGCGCGATATCTGGCGGCAATGCGCAAAGCTGTGGAGAGGGAACACGGTTCACTCGACGGCTTCCT
>JBBKWK010000041.1:0-2756 GCA_037968915.1 Pontixanthobacter sp. | reverse complement strand
CGCTGTTTGCCAAAGCTGCCCAGCTGGCAAAGGCCTGAAAGCTAGATAATCCCGCCGCCCAGTGACAGCCTGATGGCCGCGATAACTATCACCACCAGGCAGAAATTCCGCCCTTTGTTGGAACTGGACAACGCGCCGAGACCAGCGCCGAGAACGGCAATCGGCAAAACAATCCAATTGCCCCAGCCAAGCAGGGGAATGGCGGATGGGATCGCCAAAATCAGCGCGATGAGACCAAGCAGGATCGAAAAAATGTTGAGCATGTGTATTATATAGACAACACAGTCTTGGAATACAAGATCGGCAATTGACCGTTCATCCCGCTTCGACCATCACGCAGCCAACAGATTGCAAAAGAGGACTGTTGATGGCCTATCGGGAATTCGAAGATATTGCTTTTTCACGTCGTTCGTTGCTGCGCGGCGGTGCCTGGCTCGGCGCCGGTGCGGCGCTGGCCACAATGCCGATGGGCCGCTCGGCGCTCGCCCATAGCACTTCGTGGACCAATGTAGCGGCTTTGGTAGATGGCTACCCCGCCAGCGGAAAAGTGGCCAATATGGTCGCCGCAATGGGCTGGGGCCAGCGGGCTCCCGAGATTCTCGGCAAGGGTACTTTGGCCATCGGTACGGCAACGCCGGCTGATCAGGACAGCCTGTACCGCATTTATTCGATGACCAAACCGATCACCGGTATGGCTGCCATGATGCTGATTGATGACGGCAAGCTTGGTCTGGACCAGCCGCTCGCCGAAATCCTGCCGGCCTATGCCAATATGAAAGTGCAAAGAGTAGCCGACGGGTCGATCACCGATGTCGTGGATGCCGAACGCCCGATCACGATCAGGCACCTGCTCACCCACACCGCGGGTATCGGCTATGGCATCATCCAGAAGGGGCCGATCGTCAAAGCCTATAATGACAAGGGGCTGATCGCCGGTCAGGTCACGAAACTGCCGATTCCAGGTCTTTTCAATGGTAAATCGGTCGCTAGCCTGGAAGCCTTCGCAGATGGACTGGCCACTTTGCCGCTGGTTTACCAACCGGGCACGAAGTGGAGCTATTCCATGTCGCTGGACCTGCTAGGCCGGGTGATCGAAGTGGCATCGGGTATGCCGTTTGACGAATTTCTGGCGAAAAATATCTTCGAGCCTGCTGGCATGACCAGCACCTGGTTCACCGTTCCCGCCAGCGAAACCAGCCGGTTGACCACCAATTACGGTATCAATAGCGGCCAATTGTTCCCGATCGATCCGGCCGCCAGTTCGATTTATTCGGATACGCCGCCGTTCCCGGCTGGCGGCGCTGGACTGGTTTCCAGCCCGCGCGATTTTGACCGTTTTCTGCGCATGCTCGTGGGTTATGGCATGATCGACGGAAAGCGGGTTATGGGCGAGTTGGCCGTACGCGTCGGCACTTCCAACCTGCTGCCAGAAGTGGTCGATACCACCGGCACCTTCGCCGATGGCGCGGGCTTTGGCGCTGGCGGCCGCGTTGGACTGGGCGATCAAGCCGGAACCTATGGCTGGGGCGGAGCGGCTGGCACGGTTGCATTGGTCAATATGAAAATCGGCCTGCGCGCCTCGCTATATACGCAATATATGCCGAGCGATGCCTATCCGGTGCATGGCGATTTCCCCAAAGCAGTGCTGGCCGATCTTGTAGCAATGCAGGGCTGATGACGACACTGCCTGTAGCTTTCGCCGGTTCTCCGCTCGACCGGGCGGACCATATTCGCGCTGATCCCGATGCGCTGGCAGGGCTGATGAACTGGCGCGCCCGGCTGCTGAAGCTGGACGGGCTGATGCCCGTAATCGGCGATGCGGGAGAGCTTGGCTGGGGTACCTTGGCCGATGCGGCGGACGACGCCGAATTGGTGTTCCTCGGCTTGATCGACGGGAAGGGCTGCTTTGCCGCTGTGCCCGATCAGGGCGCGACCGGTCCGGCCTATGCCAACCCGGCGATTTGGCAGGCGATGCAGTTACTTACCCCGGGCGACCTGGCAACCTACGGCGTCGCGCGGGCGCTAGTTGATTGGCACGCAAGGCACCGGTTCTGTGCCCGCTGCGGCGCGGGCACCAAGCTGGTCAAGGGCGGCTGGCAGCGCGATTGCGAGACCTGCGAAGCGCAGCATTTTCCGCGCACCGATCCGGTTACGATCATGCTGGTGGAACATTCAGGCCGCTTGCTGCTTGGCCGCCAGCCGCGTTTCCCGCCCAAGGCCTTTTCCGCACTGGCAGGCTTCGTCGAACCGGGTGAAACTATCGAGGAAGCCGTGGCCCGCGAAGTGCATGAGGAAGCAGGCGTGCGCGTGCGCGACGTTCAATACATTGCCACCCAGCCATGGCCGTTCCCGAGCCAGTTGATGATTGGCTGCTATTCCACCGCAGAGGACGATGCGCTAACCATCGACCACACCGAATTGGAGGAAGCTCGCTGGTTTTCGCGTGAAGAGATCCTATCTGCGATGGCAGCAGGCCGTGATGGCGCGTTGCAGGATGACACCATCCCCTTCGCCCCGCCGCCGCCAGTGGCAATTGCCCATCATTTGCTGAAATGGTGGCTCGCGAAAAACTGAGGAACTGACATGGCGCGCAAACTGACAATCGATATTTGGTCCGATGTGATGTGTCCGTGGTGTCTGGTGGGATACGGCAAACTGACCAAGGGGCTGGCGCTGCTGGAAGGCGAGATCGAGGCGGATATTCGCTGGCACGCCTTTGAACTTAATCCTGATATGCCCGCAGATGGCGAAGAGCG
>JBBKWK010000040.1:0-3411 GCA_037968915.1 Pontixanthobacter sp. | reverse complement strand
ATGGCGATGATCGGGCTGGCGATTGACCAGAATTTGTTGAGATCGAGCTCGTAGCCAGCGCCGATGTCCATCACAAAGTGGCGCAGACCCGAACACATATGGGTGAAAAACGACCAGCTGAGGCCGATCATGACTAGTTTCAGCACGATCTTGAGCAATGAGCACAGGACAGCTCCCAGACCGGTCCATTCCAGCGCGCCGATGTCCGGCCAGACCCAGCCCGCGAAGGTGGCGTAAGCTTCCGGCCCGCTGGCGAGCGCGCCCAACCACCACAGCAGAATGCCCAGACCTGCAAGCGCAAGTCCGTCTCCGGTAACCCGGTGGAGGATGGAAACCAGCATATGCGGGCCCCATTTCCAGATCTGCAAATGCGGTGATAGCGGACGTTCAGCCATTTAGGTTTTCCCAATGATCCAAGTAGTGGCGCCTTCCTTAGCGAAACGGCGGGTATAGGCAAGACGTGCAACCTGCCAGTCGGGATGCCGGTTCGTTACGCTCGACAACGCGGCCAAGTTTGGAGATAGCATATAGCATGACGAATATCCTTCTAACTGGATCCAGCCGCGGTATCGGCGCGGCCGTCCGCGAACAACTGATCGCGCGCGGTGTGCAAGTAATCGGACATGGCTCCCGCGCGCATGACCAAGATACGGTGGCAGCCGACCTTTCGGATGCAGCCGCCCCCAAGGAATTGTGGGACGAGGCCCTTAAACGCAGTGGCGGCATGATAGATGTGCTGATCAACAACGCCGGATTGTTCGCCGGGAACCCGCTGGAAAATGGCGATTTGCAATGGCTGGATAGCTGGGAGGAAACGCTGCGCGTAAACCTCACGGCCGCTGCGCAATTATCACGCTACGCCGTGCGGCACTGGCTGGAGCGAGGTGTCTCTGGCCGGATCGTCCATATCGCCAGCCGCGCAGGACATCGCGGAGATTCGCCCGCGCATTGGCACTACGCGGCGGCCAAGGGCGGGATGCTGGCGATGCACAAGACCATCGCCCGAGCCTATGCGGCACAGGGAATTCTCAGTTTCGCAATCACGCCCGGATTTACCGACACCGCAATGGCAGGGGACTATCTCGCCAGCCGCGGCGGACCGGGTCTGTTGGCAGACATTCCGCTGGGCCGCGTCGCCTTGCCCGAAGAAATCGCCACGGTCGCGACCTTCTGCGCGCTGGATGCACCCGCGAGCATGACCGGAACGACTATCGACGCCAATGGAGCCAGCTATGTTCGGTAAATTTTTGATCTTGCTCGCCAACATTTCTTTGGCCGGATGCATCCCGGTGCAAGATCCTCAAGCCATTGCAGCAAACGCCAAGACAGAGGCAGAAGGCGAACACATTCTGGACCGATGCGATGGCCGGGGATGGAGTGAACCGGCGCGGCCCCTGCAGATTTTTGCCAATGTCTATAATGTCGGCACCTGCGGAATCACGGTCTTGCTGCTGACCTCCGATGAAGGACATATTCTATTCGACGCCGCCACACAGGAAGGCGCGCCGATTGTTGCGGCAAATATCAGGCAGCTGGGCTTTGACCCGCGCGATATAAAGTGGATCGTCACCAGTCACGAACATTTCGATCACATCGGCGGACTTGCAGAAATGCAGCGACTAACCGGCGCGCAAATTGCCGCGACTTCCCTCGTCAAACCAATGCTGGAATCGGGCAATGCGGCAGATAATGATCCGCAAAAAGCTTGGCTCGATCCTGTCGCGCGGGTTACCGTCGGTAAAGTATTGGCGGATAACGGCGTGCTATCGCTCGGCAGTTTGCAGATCACCGCCCATTCGACGCCGGTCCATTCGCCCGGTTCGACCAGCTGGACATGGCAGAGCTGTGCCGCGCAGGGCTGCCGCAAAATGGCCTATCTTGACAGTGCCACCACGATTTCCCCTCAGGAATATCGTTTTTCCGACCACCCCGCTTATATCGCCAATATCCGGCGCGGAATTAAAGTCATGGCGTCGCTGGAGTGCGAGGTTTTGCTGACCCCTCACCCATCCGCCAGCGCGATGTACGAGCGGCTTATCGGCGGGCAAGAACTTGCTGATCCTGCGGCGTGCCGCGCCTATTCCGCCAACGCCAGTGCCCGGTTTGACGAGCGGCTGGAAAAAGAAATGGCTAGCCCGCAATCATGACATGGAAACTGGCCGCATTTGCGCGCAAGAAAATCGTCCAGGCGGCGTTGCTCACGCATGACGAACTTGAGGAATGGGACCCTGAACTGGTCATTTCCGGTAGCGAAATTGCCGAGGAAAAACCGCAAGAATGGGTGCTTGAAGCATGGTTCCCGCGTAAACCGGGTAAGACCGAAACTGCAGCTTTAGCGGCCTTGTTCGCCGGATCTGCGCCCAAGTTTTCCATCGAGAAAATGCCTGAAACCGACTGGCTAACCCTTAGCCAGCAAGGCATGGAGCCGATCCGCGCTGGCCGCTTCCAAGTCCGCTCGCCCGATCATCCAGCATGCATCCAACCCGGCATCACCGATCTGATCATCCCTGCCAGCCAAGCCTTCGGCACCGGCCAGCATGACACCACCGCCGGCTGCCTTGCCATGCTGACCCATATGAAGCGCTGCGGTGTGGTGGCGCGCAACGTGGCCGATATCGGCAGCGGCACAGGTCTGCTGGCGTTTGGCGCACTGGCGCTATGGCCAAAGGCGCTCGCGCTCGCGACTGATATCGACGCAGTTTGTGCGCCGGTGATGGAGGAAAATTGCCTGTACAATGGCGTGCCGCTGGGCGCGCGGGCGGGTGAATTGACGCTGGTGATCGCCGACGGGATGGACCACCCGCTGATTGACGCGCGCGGACCCTATGATTTGCTAATCGCCAATATTCTGGCGGGCCCGCTGATAGAACTCGCGCCTGACTTTGCCGATCATGTCCCGCCCGGCGGCCATCTGGTGCTGGCGGGCCTGCTGGAAAAACAGGAACCTGCTGTGCGCCGCGCCTGCCGTAAGGCTGGATTCCGGCTGGCGGCAAAACTGGTTAATGGCAAATGGTCCATTCTGTGGTTGCGGCGGCGCGCCGAAATTTAGCTCAACCGGCCAATCACCAATCCAGCGGCAGCCAGAACCACCAGCGTCTTAAGCACATTCCAGCGCAGTCCGAACATTACTGCGAGCGCAGTGAGAGACAGCAAGGCCGCGCGCCAATCGAGGCTGGTCCATATGGGCAGGTCGAAATCAAGCGGACCGCTACGCACCCGCTCCACAGTGCTGAACAGGACATGCAGCGAAAACCACAGGGTGAGGTTGGCAATCACGCCGACTACAGCCGCTGTAATGGCCGCCAGCCCGCCCTTCAGCCGCCGCGCATTTTGCAACCGGTCGATCCACGGTGCCAAGGAGAATATCCACAGGAAACACGGCGCGAAAGTGACCCAGGTGGTGATGATCCC
>JBBKWK010000039.1:0-4853 GCA_037968915.1 Pontixanthobacter sp. | reverse complement strand
CTCCAAGTCGCTGCGGATCAGCGCCCGTCAGCCTCATGTGGCTGAACCGAAGGACAATGATTGCAGACGTCAAAAGCGTAATCGCAATGGCCACAGTAAGGATCAAATTCATGCGGTTTTCTCGCCCCAATCGTTAGATGTACCGTTCTAGGCGGTGTGTTTTGTTGGAGGAAGGCATGGCGTTTCATTTGCGTGCAATCTTGCGATCAGGCAGGCTTCACTAATCATTGATCCCATTCTTGCCTGACGTTGCCATGGGGGTGGTCCGCGGGAGTGTTTGCCATTTGCCCTGATCTTCGCTTGGAACCGGATTGTTTGCGAACATCCGCCAAGAACCGAAGAGCGTTGCGAGCAGCGCAACAACTCCGATGGCGATAAACAGTCCAGCCGGCCCGCCTCGTGCGATCCCGATTGCGCCAAGCATCGGGCCTGCTACCGCACCAACGGAATAGGCCAACACCAGCCCACCGCTGGCGCCAACGCGTTCACTGGAATCGATATGATCGTTCGAATGGGCCACGCATAATGGATAGAGAGCGAAGGTGAGCCCGCCAAATATCGCGCCAAGTACGAAAATATGTAGGCCGGTGGAGGCAAATTTGGCGATCACAGCGCAGATGATTGTCGCGCCGAAAAACGTCGCAATAATAACTCGCCGCCGGTCGAACCTGTCCGATAAAACACCAAGCGGCCATTGCAGCAGCACCCCGCCAGCAATCACACAAGAGGTGAACAGGGCGACCGATGAAAGACCCATACCCAAACGCTGCGAAAAAATCGGACCCATGGCGTAAAACGCGCCCAACATCATCCCGGTTGCGGTGACACCGGCTACGCCAAGCGGGGAGATTGCATAAAGTCGTTTGATCGAAAGCGGCTTCAGCCCCTCGATCGCAGGCTGAGCGACATGGGTCAAAACCACCGGCAGGACTGCCAGCGACAGCAGGATTGCGGAGAACATGAATGGCAACGCGGGAGTGTTCTTCCCTGCATTAAGAAGGAACTGTCCAGCGGCCTGACCGGAATATAGCGCGATCATATAGCTCGCAAGAATTGAACTGCGGCTGGTTTGATCGGCTCGTTCGTTCAGCCAGCTCTCGAGACAGATGTATATGCCAGAGATCATCAGGCCATCGATAAAGCGAAGGACAATCCATACCGCGATGCTATCGTCGATTGCATAAGCGAGGCTGCTGGCTGAAAAAACCGAGACAAATACCGTAAATGCGCGAATGTGACCGACATCCGCGATGATTTTGGTGGCCCGCAGAGCGCCAACAGTGAGCCCTGCAAAATAGGCCGTCGCAACGACCCCGATTATGAGGGCGCTGGTGCCGGATTGTTCCAACCGCACCGCGATAAGGGTCGAAAGAAAGCCGCTGCCAGCCATGATCATGAAGATCGCGAGCAGAAAGGTTCGGACATTGGCTAGGGACGACAGCATTGAATTTCCCATATCAACACTCGACCACATTGACGGCGAGGCCACCTTTTGACGTTTCTTTGTATTTGTCGCGCATGTCCATTCCCGTCTGACGCATCGTCTCGATTACCTTGTCGAGACTAACCATATGCTGGCCGTCACCCATAAGTGCCAGGCGCGATGCATCGATCGCCTTGACGGCACCCATCGCATTGCGTTCGATGCAGGGTATTTGCACCAGACCTCCGATCGGATCGCAGGTCAGGCCAAGATTGTGCTCCATGCCAATTTCCGCTGCATTTTCGATCTGCGCGTTGCTTCCCCCAAGCGTTGCTGTGAGACCGGCCGCCGCCATCGAGCAGGCGACCCCGACTTCACCCTGACAGCCGACTTCGGCGCCGGAAATCGACGCATTGCGTTTGTACAGCGCGCCGATTGCTGCGGCAGTCAGAAGAAATGTCCGCTTACCTTCAGTGGTTCCGCGATAACAGCGTTCGTAATAGCGCAGCACCGCCGGGATGATTCCGGCCGCGCCATTGGTGGGAGCAGTGACCACGCGTCCTCCTGCGGCATTTTCCTCGTTGACCGCGATTGCCCACAAATTGATCCAGTCGAGCGTGCCGAGGGGCTCGTTGAGCGAGGCTTCTTGCCGGGCCCGCAACTCGCTTGCGATGCCCGGCGCTCTGCGCTTCACCTTGAGACCGCCGGGAAGGATTCCTTCCGCGCGGCAACCACGGTCGATACAGGCCAGCATAGCGGCCGCTACCTCGTCGATCCCTTGCTCGACTTGGGCAAGTTCCAGGCGAGCGCATTCATTGCGTAGCATCAATTCAGCGATGCTGACCTGTTCGGCCTCACATATTTCGAGCAAGTCAGCGCCCGATTCGAAGTCATGCGGAATTGCCGTGTCGGTCTGGCTAATTGAGTTCGAACCCGCCTCGTCCTGATCAATCACAAACCCGCCGCCAATCGAGTAGTACAGCCGCCGCTCGACGATTTCGCCAGCATCGTCGAAAGCTTCGAATTCCAGAGCGTTTGAATGGAATGGTTTGCGTTGCCGTTGCCGGAACTTGAAATCTTCCTCGGCATCGAAGGCAATTGTTCTGCTACCGAAGAGAGATAATTGCTTGCTGTCGTGGACCGCGCGAAGCAGCGCTGGAACTTCGTCGGGATCTACGGTCGCCGGATCTTCGCCAGACAACCCCAAAATTAATGCAGTGTCGGACGCGTGCCCTTTTCCAGTAAGCGCAAGTGACCCAAAAAGTTCCACCCGCACCCGGGCGACGCGAGCAAGTTTTCCTTCAGATTCCAAGAGTTGTCCGAAGCGCTTCGCAGCAATCATCGGGCCGACCGTGTGGGAACTCGACGGACCGATCCCGATTTTGAACAGCTCAAACAGGCTGACGCTCATGACGTTTCGCCTTCAAAATGCCGAATTGCGTCCCGCTCTGCGCCCGATTGTTGCAGGATCATTTCCGCTGCTCCCAGACTGCGCGCAATCGCGCTGCCATTTGTTGCCTGTGCCATTATTTGCTGCAGTTCCTTGTCCCCGTGACACACGGCCATTCCGGGTCGATCCGACTATCGGTGCTATTGCTGTGGTAGGTGTCAAAAGCAATCGGCGCACGCCTTGCCATTGGTCTGGCGGCAACTTGAAAGCCAGCTCAACCGCCGAATTTACGAAGTACCGGCAACCCCCAATCACCGAAAAATGGCGCAGTCGGGAGAGTTTTACCGCAACGCATAGAACCTGATTTGTGGCTTTCAAGTCAGCTAATTCACAACATAAGACTGGCGAATATCGTGCGAGGCCATTGCGAAGCCGTCGGTCTGCAAGGCATAGGCCAAGTGGGCAAACGGCCCGAATTTGGACGGGTATTCCATTGGATATGAAAACGAGCGCTCGAGTTGTGGTGATTGGCGGCGGTGTCGTCGGCGTTAGCACGCTGTATCACCTGGCCAAGCTGGGCTGGACTGATGTCGTGCTGGTCGAACGCAAGGAACTGACCAGCGGCTCTACCTGGCATGCTGCCGGGCTGATGCCGCTGTTCAACATGAGTTACTCTGTGGGCAAAATCCATCAATACTCCGTAGATTTTTACCCGACATTGGAAGCCGAGACCGAACTGAATGTCGGCTTCTCCAACGTGTCCAACATTCGCTTGGCGAAGACGCAGGACCGGATGGACGAATACCGCTACTACGCGGGCGTCGCGCAGACGATCGGTGTCGATGTCGAGTTCCTGTCGCCCGATGAACTCAAGGCAATCTGGCCGCTGTGTGAGACAGACGGTATCATCGGCGCGATGCGGCATCCGGCCGATGGCTATATTCAGCCTGCCGACCTGACACAGGCGCTGGCCAAAGGCGCGCGCCAGCGTGGCGCGATCATTTATCGCAACACCGCAGTGACCGGTATCGAGCAACAGGCCGATGGCGGGTGGGTCGTATTTACCGACAAGGGCGACATTGCCTGCGAGCACGTTGTTTCAGCGACGGGCAGTTTTGCCAGGCAGACAGGCGCGATGGTTGGGCTGGATGTGCCGGTGGTACCGGTCGAACACCAGTATCTGGTCACCGAACAGCATCCCGCGATCATGGAGCGGCGCGCGCAGGGCTTGCCCGAGATGGGTGTGCTGCGCGAATCTGACAGTTCTTGGTACATGCGTGAGGAATCCGGCGGGTTGCTGCTCGGACCATACGAAAAAGGTGCACCGGCCTGCTACGTCGATGGCCCAGCTTCGAACAGCGAATACGAACTGTTTCCCGACGATCTCGACCGGCTGGAGCCACACATCCTGACTGCGATCGAGCGGGTGCCGGCATTCGGCGAAGTGGGTGTTAAGCGGGTTTATAACGGGGCGATCGCTTACACTCCGGATGGATCACCCATTGTTGGTCCGGCTCCGGGATTGAAGAATTTCTGGCTCAATGAAGGTCATAGTTTCGGCATCACCGCGGCTGGCGGGGCCGGTTGGCAACTGGCGCACTGGATTGTGGACGGGGAACCGACAATCGACATGATGGGCGTCGATCCGCGGCGCTTTGGCGACTACGCAGGCGAAGGCTATCTGGTTGAAAAGAACGAAGAAGCCTACGCCAAAGTATTCACAGTCCATTACCCTGACGAGGAACGCGAGGCTGGGCGCGCTTTGCGCCGTACGCCATGCTACGACCGGATGAAGGATCTGGGCGCAGTATTCGGTTCGGTGTTTGGCTGGGAACGCCCCAACTGGTTCGCGCCCTCGGGCTACAAAGTGTCGGACAGCGAATTGGCCAAGCCGGACGTATTGTTGAACGCCAACCATCCCGAGGGCGGGCCGGAAGGTGTGGCTGGCGACAAGGTACGCGAGAAGTGGTCCTTCCGCCGGTCCAACTATTTCGAACATGTCGGAAATGAATGCCGCCATGTGACAAGCCATGTCGGGCT
>JBBKWK010000038.1:0-14103 GCA_037968915.1 Pontixanthobacter sp. | reverse complement strand
CAGCGCAGCCAGCACAAGAACAAGGACAAGGCGATGCAGGTACTGCGCACCCGCCTGTACGATCTCAAACGCGCCGAAGCCCACGGCGCCGAGGCCGAGGCGCGCAAGGCGATGGTCGGATCGGGCGACCGTTCCGAACGCATCCGGACCTATAATTTCCCGCAAGGCAGGGTAACCGATCACCGCATAGGGCTGACGCTGCATAAACTTGATGAGGTTCTCGCCGGGCCTGGACTGGGTGAATTGGTCGATGCCCTGTCGGCGGAGGACGAGGCAAAACGACTTGCCTCGCTAGATAGTTAGGCCTCGCCCGATGGCTGATCAGACCGCAGCCGAGGCCATCCGCGAGGCAGAAGTGCGGCTGTCCGAAACCAGCGACACAGCGCGGCTCGACGCTGAATTGCTGATGGCCGAGGCATTGAATGTTTCGCGGTCGGAGATGCTTTTGCGTCATACCGGCGATCCGGTGCCGCCTACCTTTGCCGATCTGGTTTTACGCCGCCTGCGCCATGAGCCGATTGCGTATATTATGGGCCATCAGGATTTCTACGGGCGCAGCTTTATCGTGACACCCGAAGTGCTGATTCCACGCGGAGACAGCGAAAGCGTAGTCGAAGCGGCACTGGCTGTCGCACCGGAAAAGGGCCGTATTTTGGATTGCGGCACCGGTTCGGGCGCGCTGTTGCTGACGCTGCTCGCCGAGAAGCCCGGTTTCGAAGGCGTTGGGGTGGACAATTCTCTTGGCGCGCTGGCGGTGGCGGCGGCCAATGCGGCCCGGTTGGGCGTGCAGGACCGGGCACAGCTGTTGCGCCGTGACTGGAACGAAGCGGGGTGGCAGGCCGATCTGGGACAGTTCGACCTGATTATCGCAAATCCCCCTTATGTCGAAGCTGCGGCGCAGCTCGACCTGTCAGTCAGCGCATTCGAGCCGGCGGCGGCGCTATTTGCCGGGGTTGATGGACTGGATGACTATCGTATTCTGATCCCGCAATTGCGGCAAATTCTGGCACATGGCGGCGCGGTTGTGCTCGAAATCGGCGCGACACAGGCGGGCGCGGTCAGCGAATTGGCCAGCGCGGCGGGCTTCAATGCCACACTTAACCACGATCTTGCCCACAGGCCACGTGCACTGGTGTTGCAATAAGGGGGCCAAAATTAAAAGACTTGGCAAAGCCGCTGGCAGTAGCTACCTCAGACACAAGACCAGCGGTTTGCGGCGTGTTCGCCACCCGCCCGGTCTAGCTCCAACATTTCTCAGGCTACCCGGGCATGTTCGCTCGAGGTGAATGAAGGTGGGGCACCGTGACCCGCGTTTAGGCGGGCGCGCCATGCAGTTCTGGAGGCCGCGCCGGTAGTTTTTGTCGCCGACGGCCATGAATGAGGGAAGACACTTCCTTGAACAATAATCGTAATATGAATAATAATAACCGCCGTCGCGGTCGTAATAACAATCGTCCACAGGGCGGCGGTAGCGGTAGCGGCAACCAGATGAACCGGATCGACAGTCGGGCGCGCGGCAACGCGCCCCAATTGCTCGACAAGTATAAAAAGCTGGCTCAGGACGCTCAACATAATGGAGACCGCGTACAGCAAGAATATTTCTTGCAATTCGCTGACCATTATTTCCGCGTCATCAATGACAACAAAGTCCGTCAGGACGAGGCGCGCGCCAAGCGTGATGACCAGAACGATGGCCAGAATGATGGCCCGAGCAATGCCAAGCAAGGCGATTCCCAGAACCAGCGGGGCGATGATGATAGTCGCCGTTCGCGCCGCCCGCGTGTTCGCCGGGATGAAGATGATGATCAGAGCGATGGGGATCGCGGCAACAGCAATCGCGGCAACGGTGCCCGGGGTAATTCCGACCGTTCGGCAAATGGCCGGTCGCACAGTGACAATGATCGCGATCAGACCAATGGTTCGGACCGGGATCATGACGGCGAAGATTCCTCGGACGATTTCGATGATGCCCCAGTGCGCAAGGTGCGGGCCAAGGTAGAACGCGCCCCGCGAAAGCCGCGCGCACCAAAACCGCCAGCGGATAACCAGGGTGAAATCGACATCGCGGCTCTGCCGCCAGCTATCGGCAAAACTTCCGCTGACGCGCCGAAGAAGAAACCAGCGTTGCGTCCACGCCGCAAGCCTGCCGACGATAGTGAAGCGGCGGGCTGAAGTGCTGCTTGACGCGGCTCTGGCCTGAGGCAAGAGCCGCAACTATGGACCGTGTTACCCACCTTGGCCGCTGGCAGCCAATCTGTTCGAATATCCTGGCCCATCCGCGCATCATGGCAATGGCTCTTGGGCTGCTTGCCGCGCTTGGCTTTCCGCCGGTCGGGCTGTGGCCTGCCGCGCTGCTGGCAATCGGCGGCCTGGTCTGGCTGATCCGACGCGCGCCGACCGCCAAGGCAGCGGCCACATTGGGCTGGCTGTTTGGCGCGGCGCATTTCACCCTCGCCAATAATTGGATCGCCACGGCATTCACCTTTCAGGCAGAAATGCCGGCGGTTGTGGGCTGGGCCGCGGTGCCACTGCTGTCACTCTATCTCGCAATCTATCCCGCGCTGGCTTGTGCCGCGGGCCATCGGCTGGGCCGAGAAAGCAGTTTTCTGATCGGCGGAATTGGCTTTGCGGCCTGCTGGACTGTGGCCGAATGGCTCAGAAGCTGGGTGTTCAGCGGCTATGCCTGGGATCCCCTTGGCCTGATCCTGCTCGGCCCGTTTGACCGTCCGGGACTTGCGGCCCTGTTGCCGTGGATGGGGACATACGCACTATCCGGTCTGGCCATCGTGCTTGGTATCGGATTGCTCGCCCTGATCCGCGAACGGCGGCCATTACCACTATTCCTAATGGCTGCGCTGCTAGGCTTCGGCATGTATTTACCCGCGCCTGAGAGTAAGGAGGGCACGCTGCCCTTCACCTTGATCCAGCCCAATCTCGCGCAAGATGAACTCAATGATGCTGCGCAATTTGAAAACCAGTTTCAACGGATCGCGAAACTTTCTGCCCGCAGTGGACCCGCCCAAAATGTAAACGATACACGCCGTTTGGTGCTGTGGCCGGAATCAGGCGTGCCGGACTATCTCCGCGATGGTTATCCGCAGCGCTATTACGACCGGATGACTGTTGCTGGCGACCCCGCTTTTGCCCGCTACCGGATTGGGCGAACAATCGGGCAGGGCGGCGTCTTGCTGACCGGAGCGGTTGATCTGGAGATCGAGAACGGCCGGGCCAGCGGTGCCCGCAATGTGGTCACCGCGATCCGTGAAGACGGGGTGATAACTGGCAGTTATGCCAAGGCACACCTAGTGCCCGGCGGCGAATACCTGCCGCTGCGCGGCCTGCTTGAACCGCTCGGCGCATCTCGGCTGGTGGCAGGCTCGCTGGATTTCCTCCCCGGCCCCGGTCCGCAGACCCTGTCTTTGGGGCCATGGGGCAAGGCAGGCGTGCAAATCTGCTATGAGATCGTATTTTCCGGCCAGGTTGCGGACCGCGCGAACCGTCCGGATTACATCTTCAATCCCTCCAACGATGGCTGGTTCGGCAGCTGGGGCCCGCCGCAACATCTGGGCCAGGCGCGGATGCGTGCGATCGAAGAAGGTCTGCCGGTCCTGCGTGCCACCACTACTGGTATTAGCGCAGTGATTGATGCCAATGGTGTAGTTCGCGCGCATATAGGGATGCAAAAGGCAGACCGGATCGACGGGATGGTACCACCTGCACACACCCCGACATGGTTTGGACGCCTCGGGAATTTCCTGCCTATGATGTGGGCTTTTGCTGCCCTGCTCGGATCGCTGGTTGCCACGCGATTGAGACCCCGCTAGGACCGCCCAAACACATAAAGAAGTCTTTATATCTACTCACGCCAATTTTGCTGAGGTATCATGCGCAACACATATCTGTTCACATCCGAAAGCGTTTCCGAAGGCCATCCGGACAAGGTTTCGGATCAGATTTCCGACGCAATCGTCGATTTGTTCCTGTCCAAGGATCCCGAGGCCCGGGTCGCCTGCGAAACGATGACAACCACCCAGTTGGTCGTACTTGCCGGTGAAATTCGCGGGCACGGAATCATGGACGAGGATGGCAATTGGGCCGCCGGTGTCGAGGACGAAGTAGAGCGCACCGTACGCCAGACGGTCAAAACCATTGGCTATGAGCAGTCGGGCTTCCATTGGGAAACCCTGCGGTTTGAAAACAATCTGCATCCGCAATCGGCCCATATCGCACAAGGCGTCGATGCCGGTGATGATAAGGACGAAGGGGCCGGCGACCAAGGGATCATGTTCGGTTATGCCTCGGACGAGACGCCAGACCTGATGCCTGCAACGCTCGATTACAGCCACAAGATACTGGAACGGATGGCCGCCGACCGTAAATCGGGCGTAGCACCATTTCTGGAACCGGACGCCAAGAGTCAGGTAACCTTGCGTTATGCCAATGAACGGCCGGTCGAGGCCGCCGCGATTGTTGTCTCAACCCAGCATGCTCCCGGTTATTTCTTCCATAAGGGCGAAGGCGACGCGGCCAAATATGGCGAGTTGCGCGACTATGTGAAAAGCGTGATAGCGGACATTCTTCCCGCCGAATTGCTAACCGAAAATACGGTCTATCACATCAATCCGACCGGCTGTTTTGAAATTGGCGGGCCCGATGGTGACGCCGGATTGACTGGCCGCAAGATCATTGTCGACACTTACGGCGGTGCTGCACCGCATGGCGGCGGGGCATTCAGCGGCAAGGACCCCACGAAGGTTGATCGCTCGGCAGCCTATGTCACCCGTTATCTGGCGAAGAACATCGTTGCAGCCGGATTGGCGCGTCGCTGCACGATCCAGCTAAGCTATGCGATTGGCGTGGCCGAACCGCTGTCGATCTACGTCGACCTGCATGGCACCGGCACGGTTGAGGAAAGCCGCCTCGAGGCGTTGATCCCGGAGCTGGTCAAGCTGACCCCCAAAGGTATCCGGACCCATCTGGGACTGAACAAGCCGATCTATCTCAAAACCGCAGCCTATGGCCATTTCGGGCGCACTTCCGAAGGGGATTTCTTCCCCTGGGAGCGCACCGACCTGGTGGACAGGCTGAAAGCGGCATTGTCCGCCTGATCGGTTAAGGCAGCAGACTTACAGCAAAAGGGCCCGCTGCGAAGCGAGCCCTTTTTCGTTGGCGAGCCGGGATCACATCCGTGATGCGGGCTGTGCCTGTTCATAGCGGCTTTCATTCAGCCATGATCCTACTTTCCGGCCGAAGCGCGCAATCGCGTGCATATTGAAGAAATGCATGCCGCCCAGCACCACGACAGCCAAGCCGACTTTGCTGCTGAGGAAGCGGATCGCATCGGGAAAGGTTTCGGGCACGCGGCCGAATTGCAGCGCGAGCAGAATGAAGCCGATATTCACCAGATAAAATCCGACCACCAGCAAATGGTTGGTCGATTTTGCCAGTTGTTCCTCATGACCAAAGCAATCGATCAGGAAAATTTCGCCATTCTTGGACAATGTACGGGCAACCCACACGGTCATGCCGAGGGCAAGAACGAGGTACAGGGCATAGGAAATCTCGATCATCATAGTCTCCTGTTGTTTCAGTAAAAACAGAAATAGCTGGGTAAATGTGTGTTGGTGGAATGGCTCCTTTCAATTTGCGTGGGTGGGTATGACTTTAGTCTTTGGATTTTCCAGGAATGAAGCGGGCGACTTTGCCGCCCAGCTTCATCAGGGCAACCAGCGTGGATTTCGGCAGTCGTTGGACCTCCTCATACCACCCGGACAGCGTACCCATAAATTCGTGCATCCGGCCAATCCGCTGCCGAATATGCAGCGGCACATCTTCGCGGCCATCGAGTTGCTCGGCCAATTGGGCAAGCAGGGCAATGGTCGGATCAACTTCACGCTTTTTGCGGTGCTGGACGATCCGCATCAGCATTTCCCACAGATCGGTCTCGGCGATATAGTGATCGCGCCGGTCACCGCTGACGTGGGTACGACGGATAATATCGTAGCCCTGCAATTCCTTCAGGCCGTTCGACACATTCGATCGCGCCAGGCCGAGAACCGTGCTGATTTCCTCGGCATGGACAGGCCGATCGGACAGATAAAGATAGGCATGAATCTGGCTGACTGAACGATTGACGCCCCATTGCGAACCCATTTCTCCCCAATGGAGAATGAAGGCTTCAACCTCTGGGATGTCCGTAATGGCCATGAACTGCATTCCGTCTTTCATTTCTGTAATTACAGAAATAGACGGTATTCAACGCACCTGTCAAGTGATTAACCGGTGCGGTAATCTTCCAGCATCACACCCGCTGCCCGAAGCTCTTCTTCATGGGCTTCTTCGCGCCATGCCTCGCCCAATGCTTCGGCTTCCCAAGCGAGCATTGCCGGGTGGGTGAGTATGTGATCGACCCACTTCTGCCCCTCTCCCACCTCGAGGCCATAGGTTCGGATGCGAAAGGCAACCGGAGCGAAAAACGCATCAAGTGCCGAAAAACTGGGCCCGGCAAGGAACGGCCCGCCAAACCGGGTTAGCCCCTGGGTGAACAATTCTTCCAGACGGCTGACATCACGCTGCAGTTCGGTGCTCTGTGGATATGGCCGAACGCGCACGCCGACATTCATGGTGCATTGGTTTCGGAGCGCGGAAAACCCTCCATGCATCTCGCACACTCCGCTTTGCGCGAAGGCCCGGGCATCAGTTTCTGCCGGCCACACACCGTCATGACGGTCCGCCAAATAGAGCGCGATGCCAAGCGAATCCCAGATCGTCCTGTCACCATCCAGCAGCGCAGGCACTTGGCCGGTTGGAGAAAATTCGCGGAAGGCAGCATAATTCACATCGCTGGCAAACGGCTCAATCCGGTCCGTGAAGGGAATGTTCAGAGCCTTCATCAGCACCCAGGGCCGCAGGGACCAGCTGGAATAATTCCGATTGGCGGTGATCAGTGTGTAGGCCATTTTGGGCGCTCCTGTGTCAGGTCACGTAGTGGCCGGTGGTCTTCTCGGCCAATTCCTCGGCAGTTACGCCGGGCGCCAATTCCACCAGTTTGAACGGGCGCGAATGATCCGGGCGCTGCAGCACGGCCAGGTCGGTAATGATCATGTCCACCACGCCCACTCCGGTCAGCGGCAAGGTGCATTCAGGAATGAATTTGGGGCTACCATCTTTGGCGCAGTGATCCATCACCACAATGATCTTCTTCACGCCTGCCACCAGATCCATCGCGCCGCCCATCCCCTTGATCATTTTGCCCGGGATCATCCAATTGGCGATGTCTCCGCCTTCGCTGACCTCCATCGCGCCGAGCACGGTCAGGTCGATATGGCCGCCGCGAATCATTGCAAAGCTGGCCGCGCTGTCAAAATAGGCAGTGTTCGGCAATTCGCTGATTGTCTGTTTGCCTGCATTGATCAAATCGGGATCGACGTCTTCGTCATACGGGAACGGCCCGATGCCCAGCATGCCGTTTTCCGATTGCAGGGTCACCTCGATCCCCGCGGGAATATGATTTGCTACCAGAGTCGGGATGCCAATGCCGAGATTCACGTAAAAGCCGTCTTGCAGCTCGCGAGCGGCGCGCGCCGCCATTTCGTCACGGGTCCAGGGCATGGTCTATTGTCCTTCAGTGGTGTTTATATCGAGCAGGGGTGTGGGTGTCAGGAACCAACCGGCGTCCAACAGATCGTCGAGCGGCCAAGCGTCAGAGGGGTCTTTCAGATAGTCAAATAGCTCATCAAAATCGGATTTTGTATCGCCGGCGATGGCGATCACACAATGGGTCGCTGAAAGTTCGCGCCGGCGGGTCTGCTTTCGGTCATCCGCGCGGCGCATCAGCAGCAAGCCGTCGCGCCCGGCAGGGTCGAGTCCGCTTGCGATCAGGCGTTGGCGCACCGCGCCTGCATCCAGCGCGGACAAGCCCGAAATCCAGAAAATGTCAGTATCCCGCATCCGGAAAGTTCGCAGCAGCTGCGCCATGGCGGGCTCAGGCCGTGCCTCGACTGCGGGATTGAACGTTGCACCGGACGGATCAAGGTCAATTACCACCGCTGGCGGCCGAATGCTGCAATCGGACCTGTCCGGGGTCATGGAACCAGGTACGGCAAGCAGCGCCGACTGGCGCGGCTCCGAAATCGGATCACGGCCCGCTTGCGCTTCGACATATTCGGAAAAACCGGAGAAAGCCTGCTCGCTGGCCGTCGGCGTATCCAAACCAAGCGCCAACGCGGGCCCGGCCCTGCGGTCCCGCGTGCCGGGGCGATTGAAGACAAGCTGTTCGGCACCTTCCAGAACGACCGGTTGCGTGGCGGGCATTGCATCCGCAGCCGCAACGAGCGGTTCCATCTTTTCATCACCAGTCCGATGAGAGGCGGGAGCGGTCCTGAGCTTATCCTTCCCGACTATCAAGCCGCCTGCCGCCACCGGAATCAATGCGGCTACGCAGCCCGATAGCAGCGCCGGAAGCAGCAACACCGCTGCAATTCTAGCCGCGCCCAATTTCATGGGCGGACAGGTCCATACCGACTTTCAATCATCAGACAGATTCCCGTTCCCGCACAGTCCGGAATTCAATCTTCTTGTCATAGGGTGCGCCCACGATCATCCGTTGGACGTAAACGCCCGGCAGATGGATGCAATCAGGGTCGAGGCTGCCAGTCGGAACAATTTCTTCCACTTCAACCACGCAAGCCTTGCCGCAGGTGGCAGCGGGCAGGTTAAAGTTTCGGGCGGTCTTGCGGAACATCAGATTACCGCTTTCGTCGGCCTTCCATGCCTTCACGATGGCGAGGTCGGCGAAAATCCCTTCTTCAAGGATGTAATCCTCACCCCGAAAATTTTTCACTTCCTTGCCCTCGGCAACCTGCGTTCCAACGCCGGTCTTGGTATAGAAACCGGGAATACCCGCGCCGCCTGCGCGCATCCGTTCAGCCAGCGTGCCCTGCGGACAGAATTCGACTTCCAACTCACCTGACAGGAATTGACGCTCGAATTCCTTGTTCTCGCCGACATAGGACGAGATCATCTTTTTCACCTGCTTGGTCCGAAGCAGCTTTCCGATACCTTCATTGTCGATCCCGGCATTGTTGCTGGCGAAGGTCAGTCCCTTCACCCCGCTATCGCGAATCGCATCGAGCAACCGATCAGGCACACCGCACAGGCCGAATCCGCCCGACGCGATCAGGATGTCATCGTGCAGCAAACCTTCGAGTGCAGATTTGGCATCGGGGAAAAGCTTTTTCATAATACCTCCAACAGAACGGCAGATTTCTAGGGCGAAGTGCTTCCGCTGTCACCTGTTGCATGGATTTCTCTATCGAATCGGAATGGATCAATTTTCATCTCCTATCCGCCGGTTAGGCTTTGCCCATTCCAAATCGGTGAAAATCTTTGTCGCACCGCAACATATTCCGGTGTGCAACTGCACAAATCACCGACGGCGAATAACATAGTCGCCCCAATACATTGTTTTCGTGTTATTTTATAGGTTGTTGCATGCAATGCATCACCAGGTGATTTTTTCGCACTTGCACAAGAAAACGCTCTTCGTCATAAAGAACGTGCCTTTTAGGCATCCTCTCCCAAAACTTTTAAGGCCCGGCTGGCAACAGCTGGGCCTTTTTTTATTCTTTGTCTGCGGCCCGTTCGCACGAGGCATGACGCTGTGCCAACACCTCTGCCGTGGCGCGTTATTCGCATTGGGTGTTTGCATCGTGCTGCTGCGCTTCCTAGCTATGGGTCAGGGAGGTTCACGAGAATCTCTGGCAGAAGAATTCAGGAGCATACGCCCGATGGCTGAAGCTGATGCGGCAAGCGAAGTATCCAAGGTCCGACTTCAAGTCGCGGCGGCGCGGCAGGAAGAAAGCGGTCAGGGCATTGCCCGGCTCCCGCGTTCGGCCTTTCAGGCGCTGGGCATCACCGAAGGTGATGTGATCGAAATCACCGGTAAACGAAGCACGCCCGCAATCGCCATGCCGGCTTATGACGAGGATCAGGCGCTGGAAATAGTTCGCTTGGACGGTCTTCAGCGCGGCAATGCAGAGGTTGGCTCCGGCGAGCATGTGGTGATCATTGTCGCCGCATCGCGGCCAGCCACGCGGGTTGTGTTTGCCCCGGCCCAGCGCGAAATGCGTCTGCAGGGGCCGACCCAGGCCTTGAAGCGCAACTTCTTCCGCAAGCCAGTGGTTGCAGGTGATCTGGTGGCAACCACCGGACAGCAGCCGGTACAGAATATGCCGCCCGAAGTCCGCCGGATGTTCAGCACTCCGGCCTATGCGCTGACGCAGATCCGCCTGAGCGTGGTCTCCACCGCGCCCAAAGGCATCGTCCATATCGACGAGAATACCGAAGTTGAATTGCGCGCCGAGTTTGAGGAGCCGCGCGACGGGCGTGCGGTGGTCAATTACGACGATGTCGGCGGAATGGGCGATACGATCGAGCAATTGCGCGAAATGGTCGAATTACCGCTGCGCTATCCCGAATTGTTCACCCGGCTTGGGGTCGATCCGCCCAAGGGTGTCTTGCTCCACGGCCCACCGGGGACCGGCAAGACCCGATTGGCACAAGCGGTCGCCAATGAAAGCGACGCGGAGTTTTTCACCATCAACGGCCCTGAAATCATGGGCTCCGCTTATGGTGAAAGCGAAAAGAAGTTGCGCGAGGTATTCGAGGAAGCAACCCGGGTTGCGCCTTCGATCATCTTTATCGACGAAATCGATTCGATCGCGCCCAAGCGTACCCAGGTTCCTGGCGAGGCGGAAAAGCGGCTGGTCGCGCAATTGCTCACGCTGATGGACGGGCTGGCCGCGCGCAGCAATCTGGTGGTGATTGCTGCCACCAACCGCCCTGATGCCATCGACGAGGCGCTGCGCCGTCCGGGCCGGTTTGACCGCGAAATCGTGATCGGAGTGCCGGACCAGAAGGGGCGCCGCGAAATCCTGTCGATCCATACCCGCGGTATGCCGTTGGGCGATGAAGTCGATCTGGACGAACTGTCACGCGTCACCCACGGATTTGTCGGGGCCGATCTGGCGGCGCTTGCCCGTGAGGCGGCGATCGATGCCGTGCGCGGGATTATGCATAAGATTGATCTGGACGAAAGGACCATCCCGCCAGAAGTACTGGAGGAATTATGCGTCACCCGGGAGGATTTCCTGTCGGCGCTGAAGCGTATCCAGCCATCTGCGATGCGCGAAGTCATGGTCCAGGTTCCCAATGTCGGGTGGAGCGATATTGGCGGGATCGACGAATCGATCGAGAAGTTGAAAGAAGGCATCGAACTGCCGCTTAAAAATGCCGAGGCGTTTCGCCGGCTGGGTATCCGCCCAGCAAAAGGCTTTTTGCTTTATGGCCCACCGGGTACCGGCAAGACCTTGCTCGCCAAAGCGGTCGCCAAGGAGGCGGAGGCAAATTTCATCTCGATGAAAAGCTCCGACCTATTGAGCAAATGGTACGGCGAAAGCGAACAGCAAATCGCCAAAATGTTCGCCCGCGCACGTTCCGTGGCGCCTTGCGTGATCTTTATCGACGAAATCGACAGCCTCGTGCCCGCCCGCGGGAGCGGGCAGGGCGAACCGCAGGTTACCGGCCGGGTGGTCAATACGATTCTGGCTGAAATGGACGGGTTGGAAGAATTGCAATCAGTGGTGGTGATCGGGGCTACCAACCGGCCCACTCTGGTCGATCCCGCATTGCTGCGTCCGGGCCGGTTCGATGAATTGGTCTATGTCGGCACCCCTGACGCGCCGGGCCGTGAACATATCCTCAAAATCCATACGCGGAACATGCCGCTGGCCAAGGATGTGAAGCTGGCGGATGTTGCAGCCAAGGCCGACCGATTTACCGGCGCCGATCTGGAAGATGTCGTTCGCCGGGCAGGCCTCAATGCCTTAAGGCGCGCGGGCGGCAAGGTTAAGCAAGTCAATGCGGCCGATTTCACCGAAGCGCTGAAAGACTCGCGCGCGACCGTGACGGTCAAGATGGAAGCCGAATATAAGAAGATGCGCGGTGAATTGAAAACCCGCGCGGCGGAGGTCCATCCGATTGGGTTCTTGTACGAAGGCCAGGTCGAACCAATCCGTGACAAGAAGCACGACTAGATAAATTTAGCCGCCTATTTCGCCGCCCGCTGGTTTGCTGCCTCAACTTCCAACCGGTGGCGGATCAGCGCGCCCGGCATTTCCTTGCGTAGCCACCCGATCATATGTTCACGGACGGCGCAGCGCAGGGCGAACAATTCGGCAATAGTTTGAGCGCTAACCGCAAGCCGCAATTCGATGCTTTCGGGATGCGCTTCCGTCATCAGCAAGGTGCCCGTTCGTTCATCCCACAGTTCTTGCGTATCCAAGAAGCGCACGAATTCCTCGCGAATAGGCTCGATCTCCGCTCCCGGATCAAGATGCAGGAACACCGGCCCGGTCAACATCTCGCTTTGGCGTGACCAGTTTTCGAAGCTTTCGTCGAGGAAGTTGGCAGTGGGCACCACAATCGCGCGTTCATCCCATGTCCGCACGATTACAAAGCTCATGCGAATTTCCTCGACCCGTCCGGTATGGCCTTCGACCACCACCAGATCACCCAGTCGCAGGGGTTCGGTAATCGCCATCTGCATGCCTGCAATCAGCGATCTCAGGGCTGGCTGCGCCGCTGCGCCTACCGCCAACGCCGCCAGACCAGCCGATGCCATCAGCGTTACACCGATTTCCCGGACGGCAGGGATGCTGAATAGCATCAGTCCGGTAGTGACCAGAATTATTGCAAAGGTGGCCGCACGCGACAGAATTGAAATCCGCGTCTTGCGGCTGCGCGCCGCGACCGGATCGCTAGAAGCCTCGCTGCGATATTCCAGCGCATCGGCGAAAGCGCGCATGATCGAGAGGGTTACCCAGCCGAGCATCGCCGGCACCACAAAGCTGGACAGGCTGTCCCACACCATCCCTACATCGCTGTCACGGGCCGCCAATACGGGAATGGCAATCGCCACGAAGGACCATCTCAGCGGAGTATAAAGCCGGTCGATCACCATTCCGTCGACCGGCGTGGAAGACATCCTGGAAAGGCGCCGGAGGACCGCGAACAGGATGCGGTGCAGCACTAATGCCGTCACGCAGACAATTGTCAGGGCAATCGCAGTTGCTGCGGTTTGCTCCCATGAAAACTCGAGATTTCGCGGAAAATACTTATCAAACATGCCGCGCCCACTATTGCCTACCTGATGAAGTGGCAAGGCTAGCGTGGTTACGCGTCAATCGGGATAACGATCCTGACGTTCACCCCGTCCGGTGTAAATTTCCGGTCGATTGTGCCGCCCAGCTGGCGTGCCGCGCTGTCCATCAACTGGCTGCCGAAACCGGTTCGCGCGGGTTCGAGATCGGAAATTTCACAATTTTCGTCCCAGTTCAGGGTTAATTGGTCATCGGCCATATGCCACATGACGCTCAGCAACCCGCCGCTGGCCCATGCGCCATATTTAACCGCATTTGTGGTCAGTTCATGCAGCACCAGGCCAAGCGGAGTGACGTGTCTGGCCGGAAGCAGAGTTTCCGGACCGGTAATTTCCGCAACCAGATGCTCGGATCGATATGGCGCCAGAGTGGTTTCGATCAAATTGGTCAGCGACGCAGCTGGTTGGTCTGCACTGCCCTGGGTTACTTCATGTGCGGTCAACAGTGCGCGGATCCGGTTTGCTATTCGTTCGACCACCGGCTTTGCCTCGGGCTCGTCGCGGGCGCTCATGCTGACGATCGCCAATATGACTGCGAACAGGTTTTTCACCCGGTGGTTGAGTTCGCGCGCCAGCAGATCGGCGCGGTCGCGTGCTTCGGCGAGCGCAGCGGATTGTTCAGCCCTCGCTTCGGCCTGTGCGGCCCGGAATACGAGGCGGTAACCCAGCAGCAGCGCGACCAGCAGCAGGATCATTACTCCCGCCAGCAACGGCAAGACGCGGGCTTCTGTGCGCGCGGTTTCTTCAGCAGCCTGATCAAGCAGATTGCCTTCGATTTGCCCCATTTCGCGAATGGCGTGACGCAGGCGGACCATAACTTCCTGCCCTTCATCGCTTAGCATCTGGCGTCTTGCATCAAGCAAGGCGCCATCGCGAAGCAAGCC
>JBBKWK010000037.1:0-5684 GCA_037968915.1 Pontixanthobacter sp. | reverse complement strand
GGCTTGAAGCAGCAGTCCGACACCGGCGCGATCGAAGCGGAAATCGACAAGGTCCTCGCTGCCAATCCGGACAAGGTCGAACAGTTCAAGGGCGGCAAGGACAAATTGTTCGGATTTTTCGTGGGTCAGACGATGAAAGCCATGCAGGGCAAAGCGAACCCGCAAGTGGTCAATGATTTGTTGAAAGCTAAGCTGGGCTGATCGAAGTAACTAATTACCAACGATTTTTTGCCAAACCCCCATCTCGTTTGAATTTTGGGGGTGGATATGAAATTTCGCAAAGCGGCAATTGGCGCAGTATTGGTATGGGGGCTGGCGTCCACACCGGCGCTGGCAGGGCCCTATTATTTCCATAAACCGGGCGTTGAGCGAGAAGCTTACGTCGAAGACGTGACCTTGTGCCGCGAACTGTCGGATATGGGCGAGTCCAAGCGGACTTCCACTCCGTACACACCCAACCTCTATGCCGTCGCTGCCGCCAGCCTGTTGAGCGGCTTTATGAACAGTCGCAATCAGCGCAATCATGAACAGGCGATCGAGCGGATTTGCATGGCCGACAAAGGCTACGCCCGAGTGTCGATCGACAAATCCGAATTTAAGAAAATCCGCAAACTTAAGAATGACGATGACAGGATGGAGGCGCTCTTCACGGTCGCCGCCGCGCCAGATGCCATCGGAGAGGAATTGCCCGAATGAACTATTTCCCGTCTCTTGCCGCCTTAGTTGCGTTGATAGCCAGCCCCGCTGCTGCCGAAGAACTCAAGAAGCTTCCCGAACAGTTGGATCCTTCAAAAGCCTATGTGCTGGTCGAATTGGGGGCGCTTGACGGCTCGAAGGTGCCTGGGGAACTGGTCCTCGCACGCTACGATACCGAGGGCGGAGACGTGTTGGGCCATGGACGATCAGCTGTGGAACTGGACAAGAAGGCCCTGCGCGCAGTGCATGAAGCCGCGCGCAAGGGGATGATCAAGGACAATGATCGCCGCACGCGCCTTCACTTGCTTGAACTTGAACCAGACCTCTACGTTGTCGAAGCGGCGAACGGAACTTCGTTTGCGCTCGGCTCGCGCACGTTCCGTGCGGACGCGGGTCAAGTCACCGATCTGGGTGTATTCGATGTCGCAACTGATTGGGATGATGGCGAAGGTGCAGCCAAGATTGGTGCTGGCGATATTCTGAAAATGGCGCTTCTCGGTTCATTTGGTATGCCAAAAACCGAACCAAGGCCGACCTTTATAACAGTCCGGGAAAGGGCCGCTGGAGATATCTCCCTACCCCCGATGCTGGCTGGAAAGTTAGAGGTGGTTTCCTGGGAGAGCGATGACGCAACTTTCGGCAATCATCTGGGTGGTTTGATTAACCGTTTAGGAGGGCGCGCTGCCCGTAATGAGCAACCGGCTGTCAAAGCCGATGCGCCCCAGATTATGGCTGCACCAATCACGCCGACAGAATAACGATTGCGGATGCAAAAAAGGCCACCGGAATCGCTTCCGGTGGCCTTTTTTAATTGAAGCGCCGGAGTGATTTAGCCCTGACGTTCGCCTGTCATTGCCATGGAGCCAAATGCGCCGGCATTGACGTTACCAACCAACTGGTTGCCTTCGATGGTCGCGTCGCAATCGAGCGTCATCGGCATGGGTACGGTCATGTTCATCTTCCAGGTCAGCTTGTCACCGTCGATCTTGCCATCTTCGACTTCCATAGCGCCCATCGCGCCTTGGTTGGTGCCGGTAAAGCTGGCACCATCATCGCTTGGAACAACGGTAAAGGTGCTCTTCTGGTCACCCATCGGGCTCTTGGTTACGCAATCATAGGTTCCTGCAACAGACATTCATTCTCTCCTTGGTGAGTTGGTTATAGTGAATCGAGCGCCAACGATTACTCGCTGGCTGCCTCGCGTATTTCGACGGGCAAGCCCAATTGGTCAAGCTGCGGCGCAACTATCTTTGCATCACCGACAATCACATAGACCAGATCATCGCCGCGCAGATTGGCCCGTGCCTCTGCATCGAGCTGCTCTGCGGTCAGACCCGAATACCGGGCCGCCAGTGTCTCGTAATAATTATCCGGACGGCCATAATCGATGATGTTTTCGATGCCGCCGAGCACTGCACGCGACGTTTCGAAGCGGCCCGGCAATTCGCGGACATTGCCATTGATCAATCGTTCAAGCTCGTCCGCCTTCACGCCTTCTCTGCCGGTGTAGGCAGCCAGATCCTTGCGCAGTTCGGCGATGGAATCGCCGGTACGGTCGGCCTGAACGGGGGCGTAAAGCATAAAGCTGGTGCGATCGAGCGGTTGGCGAAGAATGCTGCGCACGCCGTAAGACCAGCCCTTGGTTTCACGCAAATTCATGTTGATCCGGCTGAGGAAGCTACCGCCAAAGACTTCATTGGCTGAACCAAGCACCAACAGATCATCGGTGCCTTTTTGCTCCAGCACCCGGCCCGCCATAATTACAGATTGAGGAGAATTGGGGCGGTTGATCAGGATTATCCGCGATTCTTGTGAAGGAATCGGGGCGCTAAAGTCCTTTTTCGGTATGGGCACGCCGGGGGCGGTCCAATCGCCAAAGCTTGCCTCCAGCAGTTTCACTGACTCTGCCAGAGTGGTATCGCCTACGATAAAGACCCTGGCCAAATCGGGACGGATCCACACGCGATGAAAATCGGTGAGTTCTTCTCGCGTCAAGGTGGTTACCACGGCAGGATCACCGGTACCCGTTGGCGGAATGCCATATGGATGGTCTGTGCCGAATAGTTCGGGCGCCAGAGCGCGTTGGCCAATCGCGCCCGGATTATTCAATTCGTTGCTGATTCGCGTCAATTGCTGCGTTCGCACCCGCTCCAGCTCGCTCGGAGCAAATGCAGGGTTGCGGACATAATCGGCCATCAGATCGAGCGAAGGTGCCAAATTGGGCTCCATCGCGGCTAGGCCAACTGTGGTCGTATCCGCATCGGCATTGGCATAAAGTGCAGCCCCAAGCCGTTCCTTGGCAATTGCCAATTCGGTGGAATTAAGGCTGGTTGTGCCTTCATCCATCAATTGCAGCATCATCGATTGCAGGCCCAAGCGGTCCTTTGGATCGGCAGCATAGCCCGCGTCGAATTGTATTTCGACGTTGACTACCGGCACCGCATCGCGGCGGGCGAAATAAACTTCCATACCGTTCGACAGCGTGGCGCGTTCAATATCGGGAAAATCGAGCGGCTTCAGTTCCTCCATTTCGGGCAGCTTGGACCGATCCGCTTCGATGGCGGCGCTGGTAGAAGCCTGCGCCGCGAAAGGGCCGCTATAAAATGCAGGCTGCATACCCGTGCCAACGTCGGGCGCAATGACATAGCCGCCGCGGTTCTCACCGCCTTCCTTGCGATCTCCGGGCTCCACCGTGAGAGCGAATACCGGGCGCGAAAGCCACTTCGAAGTCACTGATTGAACTTCCGCCGGGGTCATCGCTGCGGCGCGTTCCAGCGTTGCCTTATAGGCTGACGGATTGCCCTGATACAGCAGCCCTTCCGCCAATGTAGGGGCCTTGCCGCTGAACCCGCCAACTTGTTCCAGTCCGCGGATCTGGCCTGAGGCATAGCTGGTGGTGGCGCGCTGCAATTCGTCTTCAGTTGGCCCCTCGGCCATAAATTTAGCGATTTCTGCGTCGAGCGCCGCTGCAAGTTTAGCCTGATCGACGCCGGGCTTTGCATCGGCATAGACCACGAACTGGCCAGCCTGTGCGAATATTTCGGCCCGGGCGACCACACTAACCGCCAATTGCTGTTCACGCACGAGTGCATTGTCGAGCCGCGAACTGGCGAGGCCGCCCAGCACTGTACCGCCCATAGACAGGGGCAAATAATCGGGATTGTCGAGGCCGGGAACAGCCCACATCCGGTAAATGCGCGGAGTAGCCACGCGGTCGTAAATGGTCTT
The DNA here is from genome assembly GCA_037968915.1 of Pontixanthobacter sp. Lineage (GTDB taxonomy): Bacteria > Pseudomonadota > Alphaproteobacteria > Sphingomonadales > Sphingomonadaceae > Allopontixanthobacter. Next base: position 1,760 of record JBBKWK010000037.1, on the reverse strand, counting down.
GGCGAGCGGTGCTGGGAGGTCGGGTACGGGGGCCGCGACTGGCTTGATTTCAGGGCCCGCAGCAATCGCGCCGAACCATTTGTTGACCTTGGCCTTGGCTGTGGCCGTATCAAGATCGCCTGCCAGCACCAATATAGCATTGTTTGGCCCGTAATGATCGCGGAACCACTGCTTCACATCGCCGAGCGTTGCACTGGACAGATCGTCCATCGAGCCGATGGTAGAATGGTGATAGGGATGACCGGCGGGATAGAGGTTCTCCAGCTGCTCATACTCAGTCAAGCCGTATGGTTGATTGTCGCCTTGGCGCTTCTCGTTCTGAACCACGCCGATCTGGTTATCGAGCTTTTCCTGGGTAACCGCGCCTAGCAAATAGCCCATCCGGTCGCTTTCCAGCATCAAGGCCCGGTCAAGCGCTCCGGTCGGTACGGTCTGGAAATAATTAGTCCGGTCAAACCAGGTGGTCCCATTGTAATCTGTCGCACCGACTTGCTGCAGGGGCTCGAAGAAATCACCCGGTGCGTTTTCCGAACCGTTGAACATCAGATGTTCGAACAGATGGGCAAAGCCGGTTTTGCCCTCTGGTTCATGCTTGGAGCCGACTGCGTACCAGACCGATATGCCAACCACTGGTGCTTTCCGGTCTGTGTGGACCAGCACAGTCAGACCATTGTCCAGCGTAAATCTCTCGTAGGGGATCGACACCGCGTTTACCAATTCAGCCACTGACGCAGGCTCTGCAATCACAGCGTTTTGAGCCTCAACGGGCGTAGCGGCCACTTTCTCCAACGGCGTGGTGGCGCAAGCGCCAAGCGAAAGCGCAATTAGACTGACGGCGGTAAGGCGAAGGCGCATGAATTTCCCCAAATTTGGCAAGAGGTTTCCTTGGATATCTGTTTAGCCAGCGCTTAGCTGCTGGTCACGATTTTTCGACTAACCGCATTTCTTTCCGCATCAACGCGCCAGAAATGAACCGGTTTTAGCCTATGCTGGATGAACAGCGTAGACTGGTCATTGTAATGCGGGCTGTCAGGCCGGGTTGTGGCGGAGCCGAATGGCTGGATAGACTGGGAGCGGACGGGCTTGCCCTTTGTCCACTCCATGAACATCACGAAACTGTCACCATGTTTGACCGATAGCCGCCCGTCATCATCAACATCCCAAGTGGTCGAGGCGCGAAGTGTATCACTGCCGCCATCCAGCGGCAGATCCACGTCGCCCTGACGCAGCCGCAGCAACTCGGACATCGGTGGATCAAGCCGTCCGAAATACTTCATCAGGTGATGAGCGGCCTTGGACAATTCGGTCGTAGGGTCCGGTTTTTCCAGTTTGTTTTGATATTCTGCCGACATATATTCTCGCAGGATCAAGAGCGCTATAGAGTCGGCTTGGCCGACATTGTCGGCAGTCAAATCCCAGGCGCCGAGCAATTGCTGTGCATTATATTGCAGAGTTCCACTGCGATATTTACGCGCTGCGATCCCGTCCAGCATATCAGCGACATAGCCTTTGCGTTCATACGTCTGATCATATTTGATCTTTTCCAAAGTCGGGCGATCAATTACCTCCGCTTCACTCATCAATTTCCACGCACGGCGCGCGCGGTTGGTCGATTTCAGCTCTACTCCCAGTTCCGGCGTAACGCTGTCAGGCGATAGGTCGCTACCCGCTCCGGCAGCCTTGAAAGGCGAATTGTTGGCATTGAACAGCCAACCGGAAGCAGGATTCAAATATTGAGGAACATCGGTAAAATCGGCCTT